>NZ_JBFANN010000034.1:0-85767 GCF_040674855.1 Nocardia sp. NPDC049707
CGTCGAGACTCGCGACTTCGTCGCATGCGCTTCGACGACTCGGACGCGAGACGGGCCGCGAACGGTCGCTCGTAAGACTCGCTCCGTTGTGGTCGCGGATGGCGGGTTGTTCGGCACCTGATGTACGCGTGTCGGCACTCGAGTCTTGTCAGTCGCGTGCGCTTCGATGACTTGGCCATGAGACGGGCCGCGAATGGTCGCTCGTAAGACTCGTTCTGTGGTGGTCGCTGGTGGCGGGTTGTTCGGCACGTGAGGTATGGGTGTCGGCACTCGAGTCTTGTCGCGTGCGCTTCGACGGCACGGACGCGAGACGGGCCGCGAACTCCTCGTTCGTGAGACTCGCTCCGTGGTGGTTGCGGGGGTGGTGAGGTCCTACATCAACCAGGCGACCGCGCCCGCGGCGGCGAGTACGGCGAGCACGACGAGGGCGATGGCGAGTGGGCGGGCGGTCTTCCAGGTGGAGTAGGCACCGCCCAGGAGGAATCCGGCCAGCGCGAACAGGATGACGGACGACATTCAGTCATTCTGCTGTATCTGATTTGCCGCGCCTGCGGCGCGGCGGGTTCGCGGCCCCCTGTTGTTTCGCGGCTGACCCTTTCGCGCGACCTGCAAGCAGTCGCCTGCAAGCAGTCGCTGGCGGCGCCGTCGAGACTTGCGACTTCGTCGCATGCGGTTAGACGACTCGGACGCGAGACGGGCCGCGAACGTCGCTCGTGAGACTCGCTCAGTGGTTGTTGCCTGGTAATGGCGGTGTCTGTGCAATTAACAATCACGCGTGCTTGCTTTTTTCTGGATCGGGTGTGATGCTGGACCTCGGAACGCGGACTCCACCGATGGCGCATGCGGCGGCATCGGGACGGTTCGCCGCACAGGAGGGCCTTCCAGCTGATGAGTTTGCTGGCCGCCGATCCGGAGCTGATCCGGATCGGCAACTGTTCCGGGTTCTACGGTGATCGGCTCAGCGCCATGCGGGAGATGCTCGAGGGTGGGCAGCTCGATGTGCTCACCGGGGACTATCTTGCCGAGTTGACCATGCTGATCCTCGGTCGCGACCGGATGAAGGACCCCAGCCTCGGCTATGCCAAGACTTTCGTCCGGCAGATCGAGGACTGCCTCGGGCTGGCGCTGGAACGCAATGTGCAGATCGTCACCAATGCGGGCGGACTCAACCCGGCCGGGCTCGCGGAGAAGCTGCGCAAGGTTGCGGCGGATCTCGGGCTCGATGCCAAGGTCGCGCATGTCGAGGGTGACGACTTGCTGAGCCGGGCCGGCGAACTCGGCCTCGGGGCGCCGCTGACCGCCAATGCTTATCTCGGTGCCTGGGGCATCGTCGAATGTTTGAATGCCGGCGCGGATATCGTGGTCACGGGTCGGGTCACCGACGCTTCGGTGATCGTCGGCCCGGCCGCCGCCCATTTCGGTTGGGGGCGAACCGATTACGATCAGCTGGCCGGTGCGGTCGTGGCCGGACATGTGATCGAGTGCAGTACGCAGGCCACCGGCGGTAATTTCGCGTTCTTCACTGAGCTGGCCGATCTGGGACGGCCCGGCTTTCCCATCGCCGAAGTGCGCAGAGACGGCAGCAGTGTCATTACGAAGCATTCGGGCACCGGCGGTGCGGTCACGGTGGATACCGTTGCGGCACAGCTGATGTACGAAATCCAGGGGGCGCGCTACGCGGGGCCGGATGTCACCACGCGGCTGGACAGCATCGAGCTGAGTCCGGAAGGTCCCGATCGGGTGCTGATCAGCGGTG
Source organism: Nocardia sp. NPDC049707 (assembly GCF_040674855.1). NCBI lineage: Bacteria > Bacillati > Actinomycetota > Actinomycetes > Mycobacteriales > Nocardiaceae > Nocardia > Nocardia sp. NPDC049707. The sequence continues at coordinate 1,757 of NZ_JBFANN010000034.1, forward strand.
TGACCGGCGAAGCACCGCCGCCGCAGCTCAAGGTGTCGCTCAATACCCTCGGCGGTTTCCGCAATGAGATGGAGTTCGTGCTCACCGGACTCGATATCGAGGCGAAAGCCGCACTGGCACAACGACAGCTGGAGTCCTGGCTGCCCGTGCGACCCGCGGAGCTGACCTGGACCCTGGCACGACTCGACCGGCCGGATGCCGAAACCGAGGAGCAGGCAAGCGCTTTGCTGCGCTGCGTGGTGCGCGATCCGGATCCGAACAAGGTCGGCCGCGCCTTCGCCAATGTCGCGGTCGAGCTGGCCTTGGCCAGTTACCCGGGTACCAACTTCACCGGCCTGCCCGGCAATGGTTCGCCGTACGGCGTGTATACACCCGGATTCGTCGATGCCGCCGAGGTGCCGCATGCTGCGGTGCTGCCGCAGGGCACGCGCGTCGATATCGCACCCGCGTCGGACACGCTGGAATTGGCGGAGGTGGCCGAACCGGAACTGCCGGAGCCACTGCCTGCCGACGAAACTCGCCGAGCACCACTGGGCACGATCGCGCTGGCCCGCAGCGGCGACAAGGGGGGCAATGCCAATATCGGGGTGTGGGTGCGCACCGACGAGCAATGGCGCTGGCTAGTGCATACGCTGACGGTGCAGCGCCTCGAGGAACTGCTGCCCGAGGTCGCGGCGCTGACAGTCACCCGGCATGTGCTACCGAATCTGCGTGCCGTGAACTTCATTATCGAGGGGCTGCTCGGACAGGGAGTGGCTTATCAGGCCCGCTTCGATCCGCAGGCCAAGGGGCTCGGCGAATGGCTGCGCTCGCGTCATGTTGATATCCCATTGGAGTTGCTATGAGTCCGTGGAATACGCCGGAAAGGCGCGAATTGCGCGCCACCGTAAGGCGTTTCGCCGAGCGCGACGTGCTCCCGTACCTCGATGACTGGGAGCGTGACGGCGAGATCCCGCGTGAACTGCACAAGAAGGCCGGAGCGCTCGGCCTGCTCGGCATCCAATTCCCGGAATCCGCGGGCGGTTCCGGCGGTGACGGTATCGACGCCATGATCGTCTGCGAGGAGATGCATCAGGCCGGTTGCTCCGGCGGCCTGTTCGCCTCGCTGTTCACCTGCGGTATCGCGCTGCCGCACATTATCGCCTCGAACAATGAAGATCTGATCGAGCGCTTCGCACGCCCGACCCTGGCCGGGGAGAAGATCGGCTCACTCGCCATTACCGAACCAGGTGGCGGCTCTGATGTCGGCCACCTCACCACCACCGCGCGCCGTGATGGCGACCATTACATCGTCAATGGCGCCAAGACCTACATCACCTCGGGTGTGCGCGCCGATTTCGTGGTGACCGCCGTGCGCACCGGTAGTCCGGGCTCCGGCGGGATTTCGCTGCTGGTGGTGGAGAAGGGCACGCCGGGCTTCACGGTCAGCCGCAAGCTCGACAAGATGGGTTGGTTGGCCTCCGATACCGCCGAACTGTCCTATGTGGATGTGCGGGTGCCGGTAGAGAATTTGGTCGGCCCGGAGAATTCCGGTTTCTCTCAGATCGCCGGTGCGTTCGTCAGCGAGCGGGTCGCCCTTGCGGCGCAGGCGTATTCACAGGCTCAGCGCTGTCTGGACCTGACCCTGGACTGGGTGCGCAACCGAGAGACCTTCGGCCGCCCGCTGATCAGCAGGCAGGCCGTGCAGAACACGGTGACCGAAATGGCCCGCCGCATCGATGTGGCCCGCGTTTATACCCGAAATGTGGCGCAGCGCAGCGCCGAAGGCGAAACCGATTTGATCGCCGAGGTGTGCTTCGCCAAGAACACCGCCGTGGAGGCGGGCGAATGGGTGGCAAATCAGGCCGTGCAGCTGTTCGGCGGGCTCGGTTATATGCGCGAATCCGAGGTCGAGCGGCAGTATCGCGATATCCGCATTCTCGGCATCGGCGGTGGCACTACGGAAATTCTGACCGGACTGGCGGCGAAACGATTGGGGTACCAGTCTTGACGACACTACGCACTACACTCGACACCGCGTCGCCGGAGTACACGGCCGCGGTCGAGGCCATGACCAGCAAACTCGCCGAGGTGGAGGCCGAATTCGCCAAGGCCATCGCGGGTGGAGGCCCGGATAAGCTGGCCCGGCATCGCAAGCGTGGCAAGTTGACCGCGCGCGAGCGCATCGAACTGCTCATCGACGAGGATTCGCCATTCCTGGAGCTGTGCCCACTTGCCGCGTGGGGCAGCGACTTCCACGTCGGTGCGAGCGTGGTGTGCGGTATCGGCATCGTCGAAGGCGTCGAATGCATGATCGTCGCACCGGATCCCACGGTGCGCGGCGGCACCTCGAATCCGTGGACGTTGCGCAAGAACCTGCGCATGAACGACATCGTCATGCAGAACCGGCTGCCGGTAATCGGACTCGTCGAATCCGGCGGCGCCGATCTGCCGACGCAGAAGGAAGTCTTCGTCCCCGGCGGACGAATGTTCCGCGATCTCACCAGGGCATCGGCAGCTGGAATCCCAACCATCGCGTTGGTTTTCGGCAATTCCACTGCGGGTGGCGCCTATGTCCCCGGCATGTCCGATTACACGGTGATGATCAAGGAGCGCTCCAAGGTATTCCTCGGCGGACCGCCGCTGGTCAAGATGGCGACGGGTGAGGAATCCGATGACGAATCGCTCGGTGGCGCGGATATGCACGCGCGCGTCTCGGGTCTGGCCGATTACCTGGCGGTCGATGAGCAGGACGCGATCCGCATCGGTCGCTCCATTATCAAGCGGCTGAACTGGAAGAAGCAGGGGCCGGCACCGCGCGCCGAGGTCATCGAACCGCGCTACGACCAGGAAGATCTGCTCGGCATCGTCCCGTCGGATCTGAAGATCCCGTTCGATCCGCGCGAGGTGATCGCGCGCGTGGTCGACGGTTCCGATTTCGACGAATTCAAACCGCTCTACGGCAGCAGTCTGGTGACCGGCTGGGCGGAATTGCACGGTTATCCGGTCGGGATTCTCGCCAATGCGCGGGGCGTGCTGTTCTCGGAGGAATCGCAGAAGGCGACCCAGTTCATCCAGCTGGCGAACCAGTCGAATACGCCACTGCTGTTCCTGCACAACACCACCGGCTACATGGTCGGCAAGGAGTTCGAACAGAAGGGCATCATCAAGCACGGCGCGATGATGATCAACGCGGTATCCAACTCGAAGGTGCCACATATTTCGCTGCTGATGGGCGCGTCCTACGGTGCGGGCCATTACGGCATGTGCGGTCGCGCCTACGACCCGCGCTTCGTCTTCGCTTGGCCCAGTGCGAAATCCGCTGTCATGGGCGGTGCCCAGCTGGCCGGGGTGATCTCGATCGTGGGCCGGGCGGCCGCGGAGGCCAGGGGCCTGCCCTTCGACGAGGAGGCCGACGCCGGAATGCGCGCCATGGTGGAGGCGCAGATCGAGGCCGAATCGCTGCCCATGTTCATGTCGGGGCGGTTGTACGACGACGGCGTGATCGATCCCCGTGATACCCGCACGGTATTGGGAATGGCGTTGTCGGCCATTCACAATGCCCCAGTCAAGGGCGCCGATGGCTTCGGCGTCTTCCGGATGTGAGGCTTTCATGACCTTCGCTACTGTTCTGGTTGCCAATCGGGGTGAGATCGCTCGTCGGGTATTCGCCACCTGCCGTCGCATGGGGATCGGCACGGTCGCGGTCTACTCCGATGCGGATGCCGCGGCACCGCATGTCGCCGAAGCCGATGCAGCGGTACGTCTTCCGGGCAATACTCCGGCAGAGACCTATCTGCGCGGCGAGCTGATCATCGAGGCGGCCCTGGCCACCGGTGCTGACGCCATTCATCCCGGTTACGGATTCCTTTCCGAGAATGCGGAATTCGCGCGCGCCGTGCTGGCGGCCGGACTGGTGTGGGTCGGCCCGCCGGTCGAGGCCATCGAGCAGATGGGTTCGAAGGTCGCGTCCAAGAAGATGATGGATGCGGCCGGAGTCCCGGTGCTCGCCGAACTCGATCCCGCCGAGGTCACCGCGGCACAGCTGCCGGTGCTGATCAAAGCCTCCGCCGGTGGTGGTGGGCGTGGTATGCGTGTGGTGCGCGAACTCGCCGACCTGGAACCGCAGATCGCCGCCGCGCGCCGGGAGGCCGAATCGGCATTCGGCGATCCGACGGTGTTCTGCGAGCGGTACCTGGAGACCGGCAGACATATCGAGGTCCAGGTCATGGCCGATGCCCACGGCACCATCTGGGCGGTCGGCGAGCGGGAATGCTCCATTCAGCGCCGCCACCAGAAGGTGATCGAGGAGGCGCCGTCACCGCTGGTCGAACGGGTCGACGCCATGCGCGCGCACGCGGGCATGGCCGATGGACCGAGCATGCGCGAGCGGCTGTTCGAGGCGGCCAGGCTGGCGGCCGGTGCGATCGGCTACACCGGTGCCGGGACCGTGGAATTCCTGGCCGACGAGGCGGGCGAGTTCTTCTTCCTGGAGATGAATACCCGGCTACAGGTGGAACATCCGGTCACCGAATGCACCACCGGACTGGATCTGGTGCGGACTCAGCTGGAGGTCGCGGCCGGCGGCGAATTGGCCGCCGCACCGCCGCCGCTGCGTGGGCATTCGATCGAGGTGCGGCTGTATGCCGAGGACCCGGCACACGATTGGCAGCCGCAGAGCGGGACGGTCCATCGGCTCGATATCCCTTCGGCGGTGACCGAATTCGACGTTCTCGACCGGCCGGGCATACGCCTGGATACCGGTGTGGTGAACGGTTCGGTTGTCGGTGTGCACTACGACCCGATGCTCGCGAAGGTCATCTCTTATGCCGCGACCCGTGGCGAAGCGGCGCGGCTATTGGCAACGGCATTGCAGCGGACCAAGATTCACGGCCTGGTGACCAACCGCGATCTACTGGTGCGGGTGCTGCGCCACCCGGCGTTCTTGGCCGGAGACACCGATACCGCATTCTTCGAAACGCACGGATTGGACTCGCTCTCCGCACCTTTGGTGTCCGAAAGCGATGAGGCACTGTCCATCGTCGCCGCCGCGCTCGCGGACGCCGCGGCGAATCGGAAGGCGGCCAGGGTCGGCGGCGGGCTGCCCGCGGGCTGGCGGAATCTGCCGTCGCAATCGCAGCGCAAGTCGTACGAAAGTCGCATCAGCGGAACACATGACATCGGTTACCGCTTCACCCGCACCGGCGTCGCGGTGGATGGCCACAATGGCCTGGAATTGGTGCAAGCGGGTCCCGAACGCGTGGTCCTCGCGGTTCCTGGTGAACGCGGACCGGTGCGTAGGCAATTCGATATCGCCCGCTACGGCGAGCTGGTCTGCGTGGACTCCCCGCTCGGACCGGTATCGGTGCGCAGACTGCCGCGCTTCAGCGATCCGGCCGATCAGGTCGCACACGGTTCCCTACTCGCGCCCATGCCGGGCAGCGTGATTCGCATCGGCGCCGAGGTCGGCAGCGCCGTCGAACAGGGTCAGCCGATTCTGTGGCTGGAGGCCATGAAGATGGAGCACACCATCTCCGCGCCCGCCGCGGGCGTGCTCAGCGCCCTCAATGTCACCGTCGGCCAACAGGTCGATGTCGGCACCGTGCTCGCCGTCGTCGATCCCACCGAATCCCAGGAGAACTGATGAGTTTCATCGAAACCGAAGAGCAGAAGGCACTACGGGCGGCGGTCGCCGCGCTCGCCGCCAAGTACAGCTTCCGCGATTACGTGCTGCCGAAGGCGCGCAAGAACGAACCGCTCACCGAATTATGGGATGAGGCAGGCAAACTCGGCTTTCTCGGCGTGAATCTGCCGGAGGAGTACGGCGGCGGTGGCGCGGGCATGTACGAGCTCGCGCTGGTCATGGAGGAGCTGTCCGCGCAGGGCGCGGGACTGCTGCTGATGGTGGTCTCACCGGCCATCTGCGGCACCATCATCACCAAATACGGCACCGATGAGCAGAAGCAGCAGTGGCTGCCCAAACTCTCCGACGGCACCGCCAAGATGGTATTCGGCATTACCGAACCCGACGCCGGTTCGAACTCGCACCAGATCACCACGACTGCGCGGCGCGACGGTGACGACTGGATCCTCAACGGCCGCAAGATCTTCATCTCCGGCGTGGACCAGGCCGAGGCCGTGCTCATCGTCTCGCGTACCGAGGACCACAAGACCGGCAAGCTCAAGCCCGCGCTGTTCATCGTGCCCACCGATGCCCCCGGCTTCATCAAGACGCCGCAGGAGATGGACATTATCGAGCCGGACCACCAGTTCACGCTGTTCCTCGATGACGTGCGCCTGCCGTCGGATGCCTTGGTCGGCAAGGAAGACGCCGCGCTGATGCAGCTGTTCGCCGGCCTCAACCCGGAGCGCATCATGGGCGCGGCCATGGCCGTCGGCATGGGACGCTACGCCATCGACCGTGCCGTCGAATACGCCAAGCAACGCACGGTGTGGAAGACGCCGATCGGTGCGCACCAGGGCATTTCGCATCCGCTCGCCGCGGTGAAGGTCGAGGTCGAGCTGGCCAAGTTGATGATGCAGAAGGCCGCGACCTGCTACGACGCTGGCGATGAGATGGCTGCCGCCGAGGCCGCGAATATGGCGAAATACGCTGCGGCGGAAGCCAGTATCAAGGCACTCGATCAGGCCATCCAGACCCACGGCGGCGCGGGACTCACCAAGGAGTACGGCCTGGCCGCGATGCTCGCCGCGGCCCGCATCGGCCGCATCGCGCCGGTCAGCCGGGAGATGATCCTGAATTTCGTCGCCCAGTACTCGCTGGGCTTGCCGAAGTCCTACTGACACCCGGATGCCGCTATAGGAGGGTCGATGACCGAGATACCCACCGCACCATATGTGCGTTACGAGGTCAGCAATGGATTCGCGACGCTCACGCTCGACTCGCCACACAACCGCAACGCACTGTCGTCGCGGTTGGTCGCCGAGTTGCTCGAGGGCCTCGACAATGCCGCGGCCGATCCCGCCGTCCGCGGTATTGTGCTCGCGCACACCGGCAATACCTTCTGTGCGGGCGCGGACCTGTCCGAGGCCAGCACTACCGACCCGGCGGCGGCCGCCGACGAGCGCACCCGCGTGATGATCGGCGTACTGCGCCGGCTCATCGCAACACCCAAGCCGATCATTGCCCGGATCGATGGCAATGTGCGCGCCGGCGGTATGGGCATCGTCGCGGCCTGCGACATCGTGGTGGCCGGTCCCGGCAGCAGTTTCGCACTCACCGAGGTGCGAATCGGCTTGGCGCCCTTCATGATTTCGCTGACCCTGCTGCCGCGGCTCAGCTCGCGCGCGGCCAGCCGCTACTACCTCACCGGCGAGAAATTCGGTGCGGATATCGCCGAGCAGATCGGCTTGGTCACCATCACCGCCGCCGACCCGGTGGCCGAGGTGGCTCGGCTGTGCGCCGAACTGCGCAAGGGTTCCCCGCAGGGCCTGGCCGAGGCCAAGCGACTGGTCAATGCGGGCATCCTAGCGGAATTCGACAGCTCCGCCGAGGAACTGGCGAAGCGTTCCGCGAGCTTCTTCGGCACCCCGGAGGTACAGGAGGGCATGTTGGCCTTCTTGCAGCGCCGTCCACCGACCTGGGCAGAATAGCGCCGTGACAACGCCGACGACCGAAGCCGCCATGGCCGCGAGCCTGTTCGGAGTGAACCGATGGTGACTCCCCACGAACCCAAGCAGGACCGCAGCCGGGCCACCCGGCAGCGTCTGCTCGAGGCGACCATCGACTGCCTGGCCGAAACGGGCTGGGCAGCCGCCACGGTCTCGGTTGTCGCGGAACGGGCCGGGGTATCGCGGGGTGCGGCCCAGCATCACTTCCCGACCAGGGAAGACCTGATCACCGCCGCACTCGAGTACATGTTCGACAGCCGCACACAGCAGGCCAAGGGTGAGGCGAAGGCGGTGTCCGCGCTGGCCGAGGGGGTCGAGCGGACCGAGGCGGTGGTGGCCGGGCTGGTCGAGTCCTACACCAGCCCGCTGTTCAAGGCGGCGCTGCAGGTGTGGACGCATGCGGCGGCCGATCCGGCGCTCCGGGAGCGAATTGTGCCGCTGGAGGCCAAATTCGGGCGCATATCGCATCGGCGGGCGGTGGAGGCGCTGGGGGTGGACGACGGTGATCCGGTCGCCCATCACCTCGTTCAGGCCACACTCGATATGGCGCGCGGGCTCGGGCTGGCCGATGTCCTGACCGATGACTCCGCGCGCCGCAAACAGATCGTCTCGCAATGGGCGGCAACACTGCACACCGCATTGCACAGCCCACGGTCCTGACGCCGCTGGGGCGCATCCCGCCGGGTCGAGCCGCTACTCCTCGGTCGGCCCCTTGGCCGGTGACACATGCTGGAACCAGGCGGCCGTTTCCGCTGCGGTGAGCACCCGCTCCAGCGTCAGGTCGCCGACCATATTCGGGACGAAGCGTCCCGCTGGCCAGGTGCGTGGGTACGGCGGCGGATCCAGCACCAGCAGGCGGGTGCCGTCGACGACCGGAATATCGGAAGGCGTGCCCTCGTTCCAGATCCAGCTGCCGTCCGGCGCGACCAGATTGAACGATCCGGTGGTGTGCGCCATGCCGGGCATATCGCGGCACATGGCGACCGCCTCCGCCGCCGGTGCCGCACCTGGAATGTGTCCGCCGCCGATGAGGGCATCGGCGAGCAGGGTGTGCAATTGGAAGTTGTCGCCGATGCCGGTCATGCGCATGGCATAGCCGGTGCCGGTCTCACGGTGCAGCACGATGACCGGATCGTCGTCCAGCACGCTAACACGTTGCCGGGCACTGGCTTTCGTGACTAGCACAAGCCTTGCTGCTGGAGGTGTCCTTCATCGACCGCGTAGGAGGTGGAACCGACGAGGACGCCGAGGAGTCCGCCGATGACCAATCCCGGAATCGCGCCGGCCAAGAAAATGGGCAGGCCCGCAATGCCACCGATGGCCGCGCCGAGCAGTCCGCCGACCAGCGTCCTGACCTCGATGGTGTCGCCGGGCGGCAGCGGGCATCCGCTGATGGGGGTGGCCTGCGGGGTCGGTTCGGCTGCGGCTGCGATCGGCTCGGTCGCGACCGGCGCGGTCGGGTCCGGCGATCCGCCCGGCGTCGCCGATGCGGTCGAGGCGAAGCCGACGGTGAGCGCGATCGCGACGAGCGCGCCGATGACGGTTAGGACGAATCTCGAAATGCTTCTCACGGTTTTCCTGATGGTTCGACAGTTGGCACTTGACCTGATGGTCGACCCCGGCCGGAGTCGTCCCGCGCTGGACCATCATTCCCGGAGTTCGCGGTGCGCGAAAGGGTTTCGAATGAATGCCACATCAAGAGGATTTCGAGGAAGCAGGTAAGGGATCTCGAGGAACGGTTCCGAACGGCGTGTGGGCTGCTCCCGGATGGCACGCCGAGCTGGCCGGGGCCGGCGTTCGCCGCGTTGGTCGCAGCCACGTACGCCTGAACCACAACGCGATTCGCCCGGTACGTGCGCACCGGGCGAATCGCAGGTGGATCAGTGGGCGGCAGTCAGGTCGTAGAGGGTGATGCCGTCTACTTCGGTTGCCCTGAAGTGCTCTTGCACCCACTTGCTGATCTCGCTGCTGGTGCCGGAGCGGCCGAAACCGCTACCGCCATCCGCACCGCCGCGGTTGCCATTGCCGATGAAGTAGTGGATCTTTCCATCGGCGACATACTGTTCGAACTGATCCAACGTCGGCGAGGGATCGCTGCCGTTGAAGCCGCCGATCGGCATGACCGGCAGTTCGGTGGCCAGCTGGAATCCGGCGGCACTGTTGGAGCCGATGGCCGCGGCGGCCCAGGTGTATTCGGCCCCATTGCTTTCCAACATCGCGATAACCTTCGCGCTCGGCCTGCTCGCGCCGAGCAGACCACCGGCGGGCCCGCCCATCATCGGACTGTCTCCGGCCTCGATGGTGGCTTGCCTATCGGTTTCGCCGGGTTGTCTACCCCCCATGCCATCGGATCCGGCGCCATTGCGACCGTCGGCATTTCGCGCACCGGATATACCGCCGCCGGGAACGCCGAAGCCGCCCTCGCCCCCAGGGGGAGGTCCGAACATCCCGAATTTCCCGACATTAGGTCCGGCCGACACGATCCCGCCCTCATGACCGGTCGAAATGGTTTGCGCGGAATACGCGACGGGCCCGGCCAATCCGGTGAATGCGGCCGCGAATGCCGCGACCAGCGCCAGCTTGCGCGGTGCGGGGAGCAGCACCGCGATGGTCGCGAGCACTCCGACCACCAATACCGACCAGCGCAACCACGGCACGAAGCTCGAGCTGCGCGACAACAGCATCCACGCCGTCGCGGTGGTCAGGCCGACGGCCAGCCCGGTGCACAACCGGACCCACAGCCGATGCCGATCCCGCCACAGCGCAACCGCGCCGATCCCGACCAACGCGGCGACCGCGGGAGCCAGCGCCACCGTGTAGTACTGGTGGAAGATGCCTGCCATGAAGCTGAAAGTCAGCCCGGTCACCAGCAGCCAGCCACCCCACAGGATCAGCGCCGCGCGCCGCCGATCGGTGCGAGCAGCCTTGCCGCGCAACAGAATTCCGACGACCAAGGCGACCAAAGCGGCGGGGATCAGCCAAGCGATCTGACCGCCCTGTGCCGGTTCGAACATCCGGGTGATCCCGGTACTGCCCCACATGTCGCCGCGACCGCCGGGCGGCATATCGCCGCCGGGGGTGACGCTGCCGTGTTCGTTGCCGTTCAATCGGCCGAGCCCGTTGTAGCCCAATGTGAGTTCGACGATCGAATTATGTTGCGACCCACCGATCCACGGCCGCGACGAGGCAGGCCACAGTTCCACCGTGACCAGCCACCAGCCAGCCGTGGCGATCATCGACAAGCCCGCGGCGAGCAACTGCGGGATCCGCTTGCCGAGTGCGGGCGGCCCGGCGAACAGATAGGTCAGTGCCAGTGCGGGCACCACCAGCAGTACCTGCAATTGCTTGGTGAGGAAGCCGAATCCGATGCAGACACCGGTGAGCACCAGCCAGCGGGTGCGCCCATCCTCGACCGCCCTGGTCATCGCCCAGGTCGCCGCGATCATGAGGAAGACCAGCAGCGCATCCGGGTTGTTGAACCGGAACATCAGCGCGGCAACAGGAGTCACCGCGAGTACCAGTCCGGCGATGAGTCCGGCCGCCGGGCCGAAGGGCCTGCGCACCGTCGCCCACATCAGTGCCACGGACGCGACGCCGAGCAGCACCTCCGGAACGAGAATGCTCCAGGAATTCAGTCCGAACATCCGCACCGACAATTCCATCAACCACAGCGAGGCCGGTGGCTTGTCGACGGTGATCGAGTTGCCCGCATCCGAGGAACCGAAGAAGAAGGCCGCCCAGGATTTCGAACCCGCCTGTACCGCCGCGGAATAGAAGGAATTCGCCCACCCGCTGGCACTGAGGTTGCACAGGTAGGCAATTCCGGTGCCGAGCAGTAGGACGGCCAAGGCCGGGTATTCCCAACGGATCTCGCGCGCGGGGCGTGGTTGTGGTCGTACCGCTGTTGACGGTGGTGTGAGTGTGACCGTCACTGCTGTCCGCCCTCGCAGACCAGCGGGGTGTGGGTGGCCCTCGGATTCCGGAAGACCCAGCGCAGGCCGACGAATCGGATCAGCGTGGCAATGAGATTGGCAACCACGAGTACGAACAATTCCAGATGAACCGCGGCGTCGGGAGCCCATCGGTGCAAGGCGAACAACGAGCCGCTGGTGACCGATAAGCCGAAGCCGAATATCAGCAGACCTTGGAATTGGTGTGACACAACGCCATTCGATCCGCGCACCCCGAAGGTGAAGGCACGGTTGGCGGCGGTATTGCCGATCGCGGTGATCAGCAGCGCGGCGAAGTTCGCGACCTGCGAACCGGTCATGGGCTGCAACACCAGATACAACAGCATGTAGGCGAGTGTGGAGAAAACGCCGACTATCGCGAACCGCACCACCTGTCCGACCATCCCCAGTGGCACACCGGGCACCAGTGGTTCACGTCCGACCGAGCGGCGCAGCTCATCCAAAGCCAGCGCACCGGTCGTCAGTCCGCGCAGCAGTCGCCATACGCCCAGCAGGTCCTTGCGCGCGGTATCGATAATGTCGACCCGGCTGTCCGGATCGTCGATCCAGTCGACCGGCACCTCGTGGATGCGCAGCCCGGCGTGCTCGGCGAGCACCAGGAGTTCGGTATCGAAGAACCATTCACCGTCCTCGACCAGCGGCAGCAGCCGCTGCGCCACCTCGGTGCGCATTGCCTTGAAACCGCACTGCGCATCCGAAAAATGGGCCTGCAGTGAGGCTTTCAGGATCAGGTTGTAGCAGCGCGAGATGAGTTCGCGCTTGGGTCCGCGCACCACCCTCGATGCCGCGTCGAGTCGGGTGCCGATGGCCAGATCCGAGTGGCCGGAGATCAGCGGCGCTACCAAGGGCAGCAACGCATTCAGGTCGGTGGACAGATCCACATCCATGTAGGCGACGACCTGGGCGTCGGAGCGCTCCCACGCCGCACGCAGTGCGCGGCCGCGGCCTTTGGCGTCGAGATGCACCACCCGCACGTCATCGAGTTCGTTCGCGAGCAGCTGCGCGACCTGCATGGTGTCATCGGTGCTCGCATTGTCGGCAACGGTGATCCGCGCCGGGAACGGGAACCCGTCGCGCAGGTACGCACGCAGCCGCCGCACGCAGACGCCCAGGTCGGCCTCTTCGTTGTAGACGGGGATCACGACGTCCAGCACGGGCGTGATCGCCGTTTCGGTCATTTCCGCCCGGTGCGCGGCGGTCGTCGATTCGGTCATGGTGACCACCCTCGCCAACCGCGCTGGACCCTGGCTGGGCCCTAGCTGTGAGGTTCCTGGGGGCCGCGCCTATCGCACGCGACGAATCCGCAATACGGTATCGGTACGCAGCCCCACCTGTCCCTCCGGCCACGTGACTTCCCGCTCGACCGCATCCCTGGTCTCGACGCTCCAGTCCGCCCCGAGAGCCAGGTCCGCCAGCACTTCATCCATTGTCGGAAAGTGCACGTCATGGCGATGTTCGACAAATGACGGCCACCCCGCATGCCCCGCAATCAACAAAACCCCGCCGCTCTGCACCGCCTCCGCGGCCCGCCGCAGCACCTTCGCCCGCTCCTGCTCCTGCGCCACCGGCGAATGAAAGAACTGCGCCGAAACCAGATCGAACATCCCCTCCGGAAACGATTGCGCCAGATCATGTTCGGCAAACGTGATGTGCTCCCCGAGGCCCGCCTCGTCGGCATGCGCCGCCGCGCGCCGCAGCGCTGTCACGGATACATCGACCGCGGTGACCCGCCAGCCGCGCCCGGCAAGCCACACAGCATCCGCACCCTCACCACACCCGAGGTCCAATGCGGTCCCCGGCTCGAGCCCCGCGGCCTCACGCACGAGCAATGGATTGGGATTCCCGGTCCATACCTGATCCCGATCCTGATAAAACCCCTCCCAGAACTCCTGGGTGTTGCCGGTGGCGGTGCCCTCACTCATGCGTCGCTCTCCCATCGAAATCGCGTATCTCGGTCCATCGACCCTGTTCGCATGATGTGCGCGGGTCCACGACAACGCCAATTTTCTTGCCGGTTCAGCAAAAGCCCGCGTGCCTCGGTTTCGGTTCCGACCGAGGTCGGTGCCGGGGTTGGTACGGTCGGATTCGTGATGCGGAGCGGGCGGGGAGTCGATGCGGGGGCGCCCAAGCGGGTCGATGCTCGGACAGAGCGGTGGCGGGAGCATCGGGTGAAGGTGCGGGGGCAGTTCGTGGATGCGGCGTTTCGGGCGCTGGACAAGTTCGGGCCCGAGGTGAGTATGGGGGATATCGCGAAGGAAGCCGGGGCGGCCAAGCCGAAACTTTACCGGCACTTCGAGGACAAGACGGATCTGTACAACGCGATTGTCGACCGGGTTGGCGACATGCTGTGGGAGCGGATCGTTTCCAGTGCCGATATGACGAATGATTCGGCGCGGGAATTGATTCGGCGGGGTGCGGCCGCGTATGTGCTCGTGGTGTCCGAGCATCCCAATGTTTTCCGGTTCATGCTGCACAGCCACTTCACCCGGCGGACCGATGAATCCGAGCGGGCGCTGCAATCGGCTCGGCAATCGGCCAAGCGGGCCGCGGATCTGTTCACCGGACTGCTCGCCGACGAGTCCGTCGAGGTAGCCAGCGTTGAACTCGTCAACTATTCGGTATTCGGCGCGGTGGCCTCGGCCACCGACTGGTGGCTCGGCGCGAACCGGTTACAGGTACCCGCCATGCCGATCGAGAAGTTCGTCGCCTACCTGGCCGAGATCATCTCCGCACTGGCCGATGCCAATGCGCGGCTGAACGGCATCCGCTTCCACGCGGAGCTACCGCTGCACCGCGCGTTCTCCAACGACTGATGTGCACCACCGGTGGTGCCGACCGCGGGCGCGCCCTGGGCGGTCGGCTTCCGCAGCCACTTCGAACCACTATGTTCTCGTCAACCGCATCATCGAGGCCGACGGTGTCTGCGATGCCCTAAGTATGTACCCACCCACCGACAAGTTTCGGCACCCGAACCCGATGGCCCCGGCGATCAAGAACGGGAGAGCCGCCAGAGCGGAGAAACAGGCCCGTGACCTGCGCCGAGATCATATGACGCGACCAAACTGCGGTAGGTCCAATCCTTGGCGAACTCGACCGCATCCGGCACCGAGTACCCGTTGGCGAGCGCGCACGCGATAGCCGCGGCGAATGTGTCACCACCGCCGTGGTCATTGCCGGTGGTGATCCGCGGCGCGGTGAACTCCAGGAATCGATCGCCATCGAAGAGCAGATCGGTACTGACCGCCGAGGAGCGCAGGTGCCCGCCCTTGACGATCGCCCATTGCGCCCCGAACTTGTGCAGCGCCTCCGCCGCCCGCCGCGCCGAGGCATCATCGATGACCTCGATCCCGGTGATCAGCCGCACCTCGTCCAGATTCGGTGTCACCACTGTGGCCAGCGGAATCAGCGTATGCCGCACCGCATCCAGTGCCTCCTCGTGCAGCAGCGGATCGCCGTGCATGGATGCCGCCACCGGATCGACCACCAATGGCGTCCGATCCCGCCCGATCCCCACCTCCTGGCACACCGCCGCGACCGACTCGATGATCGCCGTCGAGGCCAACATTCCGGTCTTGGCCGCCCCGACCCCGATATCCCCGACCACCGCGCGCACCTGATCGGCCACGACCTGTGGCGGAATCTCATGGAACCCGCTCACCCCGACCGAATTCTGTACCGTCACCGCGGCCACCGCCACACACGCGTGCACCCCGCACAGCGCCATGGTCCGCGAATCGGCCTGAATGCCCGCGCCGCCGCCGGAGTCGGTCCCGGCGATAGTGAGGACGCGAACCGGGGTCTGCCCATCGGGCACAAGCGGCAGGAATTTCACAAAACAGACCCTACCCAGCATGGACCCGACCGAAGAGGGCCGGATTCCGATCTGCCCGATTGCTTAGTTCTAAATGAAAACCATTATCATTAAAGCGTGACCACTTCATCGACCTCTGACCTGCTGCCCGTCACCGTGCTCTCCGGCTTCCTCGGCGCGGGCAAGACGACCCTGCTCAACCACATCCTGGCCAATCGGGACGGTCGCCGCGTCGCGGTGATCGTCAATGACATGAGCGAGGTCAATATCGATGCCGCGCTCGTCGCCGGGCAGGGGCACCTCGACCGCACCGAGGAGAAGCTGGTCGAACTGACCAATGGCTGCATCTGCTGCACGCTGCGCGAGGATTTGATCGAGGCGGTCGGCAAACTCGCGCGGGCGGGCCGCTTCGATCAGTTGGTCATCGAATCCACCGGAATCTCCGAACCGATGCCGGTCGCCGCGACCTTCGACTGGGAATTCGACGACGGCTTCAAACTCGGCGATATCGCTCGCCTGGACACCATGGTCACCGTGGTGGACGCCTCCACCTTCCTCGCCGAGATCGCTCGCGGGCAAGCGCTCGCCGAGCGGAATCTCGAGGCGGGCGAAGGTGATACGCGTACCATCGCCGACTTGCTTGTCGATCAGGTCGAATTCGCCGATGTCGTGCTGATAAACAAGACCGACTTGGTCAGCGCCAATGCCGTCGGAACCGTGGAAGCCACTGTGCGACGGCTCAATCCACGCGCCCATGTGTTGCGCACCGAGAAAGGAGCGGTAGATCTCGCGGAAGTCCTCGCGACCGGTCGTTACAACCCCGTCGTCGCCGCCGAATCCGAGGGCTGGGACGAGGAACTCGCGGGCGGCCACACTCCGGAAACCGAGGAATACGGCATCCGCAGCCTCACCTACACCGCCGATCGTCCCTTCCATCCCGAACGCCTCGCCGAAGCCCTGGCCCAACTTCGAGGCATGTTGCGCAGCAAAGGCTTCTGCTGGCTCGCCACCCGCCCCGACCTCGCCGCAATCTGGTCGCAAGCCGGTCCGAACCTCACCTTCGAACCCGCCGCCTGGTGGGCCGCCCTGGAAGTTCCCGCGGGCCAAGAAATCGTCTTCATCGGCATCGAACTCGATACCGCCCACATCCGCGCACTCCTCGACGCCGCCCTGCTCACCGAGGACGAATTCAACGCGGGCCGCAGCGCCTGGGCCACCTATCCGGACCCATTCCCCACCTGGGGCGCTCTCCATCAGCACTGAACTGAAACCATGCGGGCCAATCGCCGCGAGGACCCGCCGCCAATACATGCTCGATCACTAGTTGGAGATGCCGGGGGCCAGGTGGGTGTAGGTGGGGTCGGTGAGTTGCGTGAGCATGAAGGCGGCGATATCGGCGCGCGCGATTTTGAGGGATAGGCCCTTGGTGTCGGCCCGAAAGCCGTGGCGGTAGGCGTCGGTGCGTGGGCCGTCGGTGAAGGCGCTCGGGCGGACGATGGTCCAGTCGAGGTTGCTGCCGCGTACGTATTCTTCCTGCTTTTCGTGGTCGGCGTAGGCCTCGCGCAGCAGCATTTCGAACATGACGTACTTCCACAGGAAGTTCAGATTGCCGCGGCTGTCGCCGACGCCGAGAGTGGTCTGGCAGATCAGGCGCTTGACGCCGGTCCGGTCCATCGCCTCGAGCACCGCGCGGGTGCCTTCGGCCCGGACGACGCCCTTGCGGCCCGCACCCAGCGAGATCAGCACCGCGTCCTGCCCGGCCACGGCCCGCTCCACCGAATGCGTATCGAGCACATTGCCCTCGACGACGTGCAGCCGCTCGTGTCGCTGCTGCACACTCGCCGCATTGCGCGTGAAGGCGGTGACCTCGTGCCCCTGCTCGAGTGCCTGCTCGACGACCAGCCGACCGACGGTGCTGGTGGCTCCGAAGACTGCGATGCGCATGATGTTCTCCTTGTGTTGAATGTGCGGTGCTCCCGAGCCCTACGTGGTTACGCAGGCTGCCGTCTCCGGGCCTGACGCTCGCACCGCGGGGTGTTGAAAGCTGTTGAGCTGTTGGTGAATCCAGTACATCAACAGAGAACGAGACGAACCATGGCCATGCGTCTCGAAACCATACGAGGGGGTCTACGCCGGAAAGCGCAAGGGCCCGCGTCCGGAGAAAGGATGCGAGCCCTTGCGCAGCGTGCAACTCAGCCGAGCTTGGCGAAGAACTGCCGGATATCGGCGACGATCAGCTGCGGTGCCTCATGTGCGGCGTAGTGTCCGGCCGCATCGTTCGGGCCGCCTTCTGCGGAGCCGGCGTCGTAGGAATTCCAGCTGACGATATTGCTGTGATCGCGCTCGGCGAACCGGCGGATCGACTGGAAATCACCCTTGAACATCGCCAATCCGGTCGGCACCGTGGTCGGTCCGCTCGGCTGCTGCGCGGTGTGCGCATTCTCGTAGTAGAACCGCAGCGACGACCCGGCAGTACCGGTCAGCCAGTAGATGGCCACATTGCCGATCACGAACTCCTCGTCGAGGCTCTCGCCGAACAACTGCGCATTCCAGCCGAGCAATCCGATCGGCGAATCGGCCAGCGCGAACGCCAGCGTCTGCGGCTGCTGGCTAGCCAAGGTGTTGAAGGCCATCTTGTTCTCGTGGAACCACTGCAGATGCCGCAGCGCCGCCATATCGTCCTCGGACAGCCCCTCGAACTCCGATGGATCACCGGATGGGAACGAAAACAGCTGCGTCACATGCACTCCGACGACGTGATCGGAATCCAGCCGCCCGATCTCCGGTGAGACCATCGAGCCACCGTCGTTGCCGATGGCGCCATAGCGCTCGTAGCCGAGTCGGCTCATCAGCTCCGCCCAGGCCGCGGCGGTGCGGACGGTGCCCCATCCGGTGCTGTGGGTCGGCCCGGAGAACCCGAATCCCGGCAGCGACGGGATGACCAGATGGAAGGCGGGCTCATCGGCCGATTCCGGCTCGGTCAGCGGCGCGATGACATCGAGGTATTCGAGCACCGAACCCGGCCAGCCGTGGGTGAGGACCACCGGCAGCGCATCCGGCCGAGCGGACCTGATGTGCAGGAAATGAATATTCTCGCCGTCGATCTCGGTGGTGAACTGCGGGTAGGAGTTCAGCTTCGCCTCCAGCGCGCGCCAGTCGAAGCGTTCCAGCCAGTACGTGGCCAGACCCCGCACCCGCTGGTTCGGCACCCCGTAGCCGTCGCCGACGCCGGGCAACTCATTCGGGTAGATGGCCCGGGACAGCCGGTCGGCCAGATCGTCGAGCTGAGCCTGCGGGATGTCGATGCGGAAGGGGGTGATGGCGGTCATCTCTACTCCTTTTGAAACGGAATGCTTCGTTCTGTTTGAACCGTATCAGAACGGATCATTCCGTTTCAAGTGCTAATCTGAATCCATGCCGAAGACATCCAACGCCCCAGTTGAGAAGGGGTTGCCCGGTCGCAAGGCCCAGGCCGCACGCAATGACGGGCTCATCCTCGAAGCTGCCCGCGCGGTCTTCCTGGCCGATGCCAACGCGCCGATCGCCGCCGTCGCCGAACGGGCCGGAGTGGGGATCAGTGCCCTCTACCGCCGCTATCCGAGCAAGGAGGTGCTGTTGCGCACCCTCTGTTACGAGGGCCTACGCCGCTATAACGCCGAAGCCGATGCCGCGCTGGCGGATTCGGATGGCTGGCGCGGTCTGGTGGGATTCCTGGAACGGGTGGTCGACGCCGATGTGCATTCGCTGTCCGTACATCTGGCGGGCACCTTCACCCCGGATGAGTCGATACTCCCGGATATCACGCATTCGGGTGCGGTCACCGAGGAACTGGTGCGGCGGGCGCACGCTTCCGGTCGGCTACGTGCGGATGTCAATGCCAACGACCTCGGTCTCGTCCTGGAATCATGCGCGGCCATCGCCATGCCAGACCAGGCGCGAACCGCCGAACTGCGCCAGCGCGTGCTGGCCATCCTGATCGCGGGGCTCTCTGGTGAAGGTGAATTGCCCGGTCCACCACCGGAAGTGGGCGAATTCGCGTGGCGCTGGCAACCGCGTAACCAGCGACAATGAGTTCGGCGCAGCGCGCGGAATTGCTGGGCCGTCCAACAAATTTCTCCGCGCCCTAGGTGTGGTGTCTCAGGACGTTGGTACCGCGGTCGCGAGGTCGAAGGGCGAGTTGCTCAGGTCCGGTGCACAGTCTGGCGGGGACGGCGCTGCCGGTGTCCGTGCGGACATAATGACGCCTGCCCGGAGTAAGGTCGAGTTCATGAGCAGTGGCGCCGTGCCGACCGCAGCGGTGGCGGGCTCGGACCTGTGGGCCCGCACGTTTGCGGCGCTCTATGACCCGCTGCTGTGGGTGGGCGAGCGGGCGGGAATGGGCGCTCGTCGGCGTGATTTGCTCGGCCGTGCAAGGGGACGGACTGTCGAGCTCGGCAGCGGCACCGGTCTTAACCTCGGGTACTACCCGCACGGCCTCGACGAGCTGATCTTGACCGAACCGGAGGCCGCGATGCGTACGCGGTTGACGCGAAGGCTGCGTCGCGGTCGACACCGGGCGCGTGTGCTCGACGCATCAGCGGAACGACTGCCGTTCACGGATGAAACCGTGGATACGGTCGTCTCAACGCTCGTGTTGTGCACCGTCGACGACCCTGATCCGGTGTTGCGGGAGATCGAGCGCGTGTTGCGTCCCCGCGGCCAGTTGCTGTTTATCGAGCACGTACGTTCCCAGTCGCCGCGACTTGCCTTATGGCAAGACCGCCTCGCCGAGCCGTGGCGCCGGTTCGCGGAGGGCTGCCACTGCAACCGTGCCACCCTCGAGCTGATCCGGGCGTGTGGGCTGGAACTCGACGACGTACAGGAAACGTCGTGGCGGAGAATGCCCCCGATTGTTCGACCGCTGATCATGGGTGCGGCCACCAAAAGCGATACCTGACTGAAACTGCACTCGTCCGCGCACCGACGAGCTTGGTGCCGCACGAGACAGCACACCCCTCCGCGTCGGCGATCACTTCGGCGAACCGGCTCGTGATCGGGACGTCAGATGCGGCCGTTGTCGGTGGATGTTCAGGGTGCGTCGGGCAGTGTGAGTGGTTGGATCGCACGGCCGTCCACCCATGCGGTCCAGCCGTTGTCGCAGGCGATATGCGCCCAATCGCCGGCGCGGCCGAGGATCTGGAGTTCGACGCCGGCAGCGATGCTGGTGATCGGGTCGAGGCTCGGATCGGGCGCGGCCCATGCGTCCAGTCCGCCCTCGGGGACCAGGTGGGTCGGGTACCACGCGCCAGCGAGGGGTTCGATGGCGCGCCCATCGATCCATGCGGTCCAGCCGTTGTTGCAGGCGATATGCGCCCAGTCCCCGGACCACTCGAGGATCTGGAGTTCGACGCGCGGGTCGATGCGGGCGATGGGCGGCCGGGTCGGGTCGGGAGTGGCCCAAGCGAGCATGCCGTTGCCGGGCACCTGGTGGGTCGGATGCCATGCCGGTGCGCTGCCGCGCTCGACCAGCTCCGGCACGACCTCCGTGGGTACGGCAGACGCGTCGAATGCCGGTATGGTGTCGGCGAACGGCTTGACCACGACAGGGTCCAGCACATCACGCACCAGACGGAGCGCGACTTGCGCTGTGGTCTCGAACAATTCCGCACGCGGGTTGCGTGCCGCCAGCTCGCGCCAGAATGCGAACCGGGTCGTGAACGTCGAACGGAATACCGTGAAATGGGCGAGTGCGTCCTGTTTCGTTGCCGCACTGGTCAATACGGCAATGCTCCCGGTCGTCACCAGCTGACTGAACGACCGCGCCACCGCGGTCCCGGCATCGGTGAATCGGTAGCTACCGAGCGCCTCCAGTCGGACCAGGTCCAGCAACGCCAGCCGGGCCAGTCCCTCCGTCATCCGACCGGCCGCCGCGGCGAGCGATACCGGTACGGCGCCCTTGGCGGCGGATAGGGCCCAACGGGTGTCGCCGCTGGCCAGCCCCTTGGCGAGTTGCTCCTCCAGCTCGAGCGCCCGCAGTTCGAGCGGTTCGGGCGCGACGTTTCGACGTAGGACCGCGGCCAGACGGGCCTCTTGTGCCGTGTCGGCGGCGGCGAGCAGCGCGGCGAACGCGATGAGATCGAGGTCGATCGGTGGTGACGCGGATCCGGGGCCGCAGGAGGTGAGATCGAGCAGTTCGTCCACGAGCACGGTGGCCTCGCCGAGTGTGGGCACGACGGCGAAGTCGAAGCCGTTGTCGCCGGTTCCGGCCTGCATGACATAGGTGTCGTCTTCGTCCCCGCGCAGTAGCAGCGCCGCCATCCAGGTGTCCTGCCCCGCGCGGTTGGCGGTGATCGCGGTGGTGTGGGCGGGATCGGCGGCGATCCGTAGTGCGTTCGTCGCCGGTCTGGAGAGTCGGTCGTCAGCTTCGAGCAGTCCGGTGTCTCGCAGCGCCGCCGCCGGGTCGTGCGGCGGGGTCCGCGGCGGCAGCGCGGACCGCGGCCCCGGCGCCAGCCCGGCGATGGCCAAGGCCGCGGCGAGTTGGTCCGGGGTCAGCCGGAAGCGAATCGGATTCGACATCGTCGACTCCTTCCCGCGTCGGCCAGCAGTGGCGCGACCGGAAGCAGCCCGAGCAGGGCACATAATCCAGCAAGACCCGGACCGGAAACCATTGCGCGAGTGGTATCGGTCGCCGGGCCCGGTGTCCGCGATGCGCGGTTTGCTGCCGGGTATCCAGTCATCAGAGTTCTCGGGTCGACCGAATCACATTTATGGTTTCACATGCGGCGATTGCTCAGCAACCGGCCGACCGGCGGTCCCAACCTGCGAAGTCCGGATCGCTCACCGCTTTGATCCGGTCGGCCGGTCAACCCGATCCGACGGCGCACACCAAGTGTCCGCGCGGGGCCGCACTCTTCGACCGCGCAGGATGCACCCGAGCTAGCGCGGTCCCAGGAACAACGTTTGAGTGCTGCGGCCGAGCGGGCCCTTTTCGTCGAAGAGCGCCGACTCCGCCAGGCCGACGCCGTACGGTTGCGGGTAGGTCGCGGCATCCAGGCAGACCCATTCGCCGGCCGGCTGTCGGTGCAGGGTGACCGTGAGATCGGTATTGATGAACAGGTAGCGGGACCAATCCAGTACCGAGCTGACGCCATTGCCTGAATCCGCCGCCGCGAGTGTGCGTTCCAGTGGGCTCGGGGTGGTACCCGCGACGATCGGATACTTCAGCCGGATCCAGCAGATCGCCGGGCCGGGTTCGCCGAAGGATCCGGTGACGAAGCGGTAGTCGATGCCGGTGTGAAAACCGATCGACTGGTCCGACGGGAACGGCGACGACACCCCCTGGTCCGGACCGGGCCGGGCGCCGGACGGCAGGAACTGCTCGGGCAGTTCGAGTTCCGGCTCAGCGAGTTTGAAGCGCCAGGCATTCGCCCGCAGCACCGGTCCGCGATCGGTGGACAGGGTCGCCTCGATCAGCTCCACACTGCGGCCGGGGCGGGCCACCCGCGTCGCCACCGTCAGCGGCTCCAGCGGAACCGGGCCGAGAATCTCCACCGCGACCCGCCCGACCTGGAATCCGGCCCGCGGCTCACAACGCTCGATCGCGTACCCGAGCAGCGCGGAGGGCGGTCCGGCGTGCTGGGCGTCCGGTGACCACGGACCGCGGGTCAGTTCGGTCGAGACGAACCGATTCGGGTTCGCCGGATCTGGGGTGTAGAAGGCTTCCGCCACGTCGTTGTCCCGTTCCGCTGGATTGTTCGTACGGTTAACGATTCTGCTATGACGCTACTCCGCGGCGATAGGCCGCCAGCGCTACGCCCGCCCGAACGCCAGGGCGACATTGTGGCCGCCGAAACCGAAGGAGTTATTGAGCGCGAAATCAATGCGCTGCTCACGGGGTGCGCCCGCCACGATATCGAGGTCGATCTCCAGGTCCTGATTGTCGAGATTCAAGGTGGGCGGGACGATTTGGTCGCGCAGTGTCAGTATGGTGAGGATGGATTCGAGCGCACCGACCGCGCCGATCGAATGGCCCAGAGCGGATTTGGGCGCGTACACCGATGCCTCCGGCGTGACCGCGGTAATGGCATTGGCTTCCGACGCGTCGCCGATCGAGGTGGACGTGGCGTGCGCATTGACGTGCTGAATATCCGAAACCTGTAATCCGGCAGTGCATATCGCTTTGCGCATGGCGCGCGCGGCGCCGATGCCCTCCGGTTCCGATGCGACGATGTGATAGGCGTCGGAGGTGATCCCCGCGCCGAGTACGCGTCCGTGCATCTGCGCGCCGCGCGCCCGCGCGTGCCGCTCGGATTCCAACACCAGGAGTGCGCCCGCCTCGCCGAAGACGAATCCGTCGCGGTCCCGGTCGAAAGGTCGCGATGCCCGCTCCGGTTCGTCATTGCGGGTGCTCATCGCCCGCATCATGGCGAAACTCGCGATCGGCACCGCATCGATATGCCCCTCGACGCCACCGGCCACCACCACATCCGCCTCGCCGGTGGTGATCAGCCGCCAGGCGTGCGCGATCGCCTCCGAACCGGAGGAGCAGGCCGAGACCGGCGCGAAAACCCCTGCCTTGGCGCCGATTTCGAGTCCGACCGTCGCGGCCGGACCGTTCGGCATGACCATCGGCACCGACATCGGCGACACCTTCCGGTAGCCACCGTCGCGCATCGAATCGACCGCATTGATCAGCGCATCGCCGCCGCCGAGTCCGGTGCCGATGACGACCGCGAGCCGCTCACCCTCGACCTCGGGTGCGCCCGCATTGCGCCAGACCTGGCGGCCCAGCACCAGGGCCAGCTGCTCGACATAGGAGTGACGGCGCTGTTCGATGCGGGTGAGCTGATCACCCGGCCGTGTCTTCAACTTGCCGCCGATGCGGACCGGCAGTTCGTATTCGGCCACGAAATCGTCGTCGAGCATGCCGATGCCGCTGCGCCCGGCGAGCAGTCCGGACCAGGTCGCATCAATGTCATCGGCGAGCGCTGTGGTCGCGGCGACCGCGGTGACCACGACGGCCGGGCGAGTTTCTGAAGCGATTGTTACAGTCACGGTGTCATGAATACCTGTATCAATCGCTACAGTCAACTCATGGCCCGCCCCATCGACCATGCGAAACGCGCCGACCTGCTGGCCGGTGTCGTCGAATACATTGCCGCCCACGGTCTCGGCGACCTGTCGCTACGCCCGCTCGCCGCCGAACTCGGCACCAGTTCGCGCATGCTGATCCACTACTTCAACACCAAGGAAGAACTGCTGGTCCAGGCGCTTACTACGCAGCGTCCGGATATCCCCGCGGTCTTCGCGGGGGTCTCCGACGCGGCTTCGCTGCGCGCGCGGCTCGGCGAATTCTGTGCGGTGAATATCGCGGGGGAGGCCACGACGAGTGTGCGGGTGCTGCTGCAGGTGCTGGGGGCGGCGTGTGCGCCGGGCAGTCCCTATGGCGAATACGCGAATGCCGCGATCACGACCTTCATCGGGACGCTCACCGATGCGCTGCGTCGAATCGAATCCATCGATGACCCGGAAGCTGTTGCCACGCTATTGGTTTCGGGATTGCGCGGCATCATTCAGGATCGGTTGATCACCGGCGATGTGGAGCGCACCGATCGGGCCGCGCGCCGGTTGATCGATCAGATCATCCGTTAGATACGAAAGACTCTGTGTCGGCTGCCTAAGCCGACACGGTGTCGGATGTGGTGCCTCAGCGAGGGCGATGGTGGCGCAGAGTGCGGCGACGGCGATGAATCGCAGGGCCGCTCGGCCGGACCGCGATCAAGATCAGGTGGAACCTATCGCGGCATCGCCCGAGAAACGACTGCCCGCATTGCCACCTGATCTTGATCCACGCCCAATGGCCATGTGGAGCTGAAATGGGGCGAGCGCCAATCACTCCGGCACGGTGCCGGGGTGGGTGTGTTGGAAGAGGCGAAGCATCATGTTCGATAGGGCAATTCGTTCTTGCTGGCTGAGGGGGGCCAGAATCTCGTCGCGTACCTGCCGTGCCTCCTTGTCGAGGGCGCGCAGTGCGGTCCGGCCGGTCCTGGTGATCCGCACCGACATGCGACGACGATCGGCGGGATCGCGAGTGCGTTCGACCTGACCGGCGTCGGCCAATTCGTCGACGATCTTCGCCACATCGCTCGGATGGATATCGAGCCGAATGCCCAGATCGCGCTGCGCGTGCGGTCCGAAATCGGCGAGCGCGGTGAGTATGGCCATGTGCCACAGCCGAAGTCCATGCGCCGCAAGGCGATCGGCGAACCGGCCGCGCGCGGTCTTGCCCACCCGTGACAACAGGTAGGTCTCGAGCCCGAGCAGGCTCGGCGGCAGGGTACGCGCGGAATCCATGCGACAAATTATAGGGCTGAGCCTACGATAGGTTCACACCTACTAATAAGGAGACGCGCCATGGACGCCCTGCACACGAGACTGCTAGTCACCGACTTCGCCGCATGCTTCGACTTCTATGCCGCCGTCCTACCGGAGCTCATCGGCGCGAAGCTGATCAAAGGCACCGCCGCGGGTCCCTATGCGAACTGGGATGTCGACGACCAAGCGGTGCTGGCGCTCTTCGACCGCAACGCGATGTCCGAGGTCGTCGGCAGCACCGACCTGCCCGTCACCGCCGCACCCGCGCAGGATGCCGTGATGTTCGTCTGCCGAGTACCCGACGTCGACGCGGGCCTCGACTTGTGCCTGCGTCATGGCGCGACCCTGGCCGCCGCCGCGGCCGATCGTCCGCACTGGGGCCCGAATCTGCGCACAGCGCACCTGCGCGACCCGGCGGGCACCCTGATCGAACTCCAGTCCTACTGACCGGGCGATGAATTCCGCCCGCTCGCGCCGTCGGCACTGATACAAGCACACCGATCGGGAGGACCACCATGCAGAAAATCGTCACGAACCTCTGGTACGACACTCAGGCCGAGGAGGCCGCCGAGTTCTACTGTTCGCTGTTCGACGATTCGAAGATCACCAATGTCGTGCCCTACTCCGAGGCGGGTCCGCGGGAAGCCGGGCTCACCATGCTCGTCGATTTCGAACTCAACGGCCAGAAGTTCTCCGCCATCAACGGCGGCGGCGACTACCACTACACCCATGCCATGTCACTGCTGGTCAATTGCGACAGCCAGGACGAGGTCGACCGACTCTGGACGGCGTTGCTCGCCGACGGCGGTCAGCCGATCGAATGCGGTTGGCTCAACGACAAATACGGTGTGCCCTGGCAGATCTGGCCCGTCGAAGCCGACACCCTGCTGGCCAGTGCCGATCGCGCGGCCGCGAACCGCGCCATGCAGGCGATGCTCGGGATGCAGAAGATCGACCTGCAGGGCATGCGAGACGCCTACGCGGGCAAGATCAGCTGATCTGCGGAATCTACCGGCGCCCGGTCGGGCCTCGGGCGCTTCGCTGGATTTTCCTCCGATCGCCCGGCGGGGCACGGACATGGAAAGGTATGGTCGAGCGGGAAAATTTCACACACCAACGGGGGCTCGCACCAGCGGGCTGAGAGGACGGCTAGCCCAATTCGGGCGTTCAGGGCCGTCGACCGTATGAACCTGACCGGGTAATGCCGGCGTAGGGAGGATATTCATGAGCACACCTGTCGACTCCGTGACCACCGGTCCGATCGAGGGCAGCGTCAAGCACTATCAAGAGGTCGATGACCTGCGTATTCCGGTGCGTCGGATCAATCTGACCAATGGCGAGCACTTCGACGTCTACGACACCTCGGGCCCGTACACCGACGATACGGCGTCCATCGATCTGGAGGCCGGTCTGCCGAAGTTGCGCGACGGCTGGGCCAAGCCCGAGGTCGACGGTCCGCCGACCCAGCTGGCCTGGGCCCGGCAGGGCATCATCACCCCCGAGATGCGCTTCATCGCCGCGCGCGAGGGCGTTACGCCGGAGCTGGTCCGCGACGAGGTCGCCGCGGGTCGCGCGGTCATCCCGGCCAACCACAAGCATCCAGAGCTGGAGCCGACCATTATCGGCAAGAAGTTCCTGGTGAAGATCAATGCCAATATCGGCAATTCGGCCGTGTCCTCCTCGATCGCGGAGGAGGTGGAGAAGATGGTGTGGGCCACCCGCTGGGGCGCCGACACCATCATGGATCTGTCCACCGGCAAGAACATTCACGAGACACGCGAATGGATCCTGCGCAATTCGCCGGTCCCGGTCGGCACCGTGCCGATCTATCAGGCGCTGGAGCGGGTGAACGGCGATCCCACCGCGCTCACCTGGGAGATCTACCGCGACACCGTCATCGAGCAGTGCGAGCAGGGCGTCGACTATATGACCGTGCACGCCGGTGTGCTGCTGCGCTACGTCCCGCTGACAGCCAAGCGGGTCACCGGCATCGTCTCGCGCGGCGGATCCATCATGGCGGCATGGTGTCTGGCGCATCATCAGGAGTCGTTCCTGTACACCAACTTCGCCGAACTCTGCGAGATCCTGGCGAAATACGACGTAACGTTCTCCCTCGGTGACGGACTGCGTCCCGGCTCCATCGCCGATGCCAATGACGAGGCCCAGTTCGCCGAGCTGCGCACCCTCGGCGAACTGACCAAGATCGCGAAATCACATGGCGTGCAGGTCATGATCGAGGGTCCGGGGCACGTGCCGATGCACAAGATCGTGGAGAACGTGCGGCTGGAGGAGGAACTGTGCGAGGAGGCGCCGTTCTACACCCTCGGCCCGCTCGCCACCGATATCGCACCCGCCTACGACCACATCACCTCGGCCATCGGCGCGGCAATCATCGCGCAGGCGGGCACCGCGATGCTGTGCTACGTCACCCCCAAGGAGCACCTGGGTCTGCCCAATCGTGACGATGTCAAGGTCGGCGTGATCACCTACAAGATCGCTGCGCACGCCGCCGACCTGGCCAAGGGCCATCCGCACGCTCAGGACCGCGATAACGAATTGTCCAAGGCGCGGTTCGAATTCCGCTGGCGCGACCAGTTCGCCCTCGCCCTCGATCCGGACACCGCCCGCGAATACCACGACGAAACCCTCCCCGCCGAACCCGCCAAGACCGCCCACTTCTGCTCCATGTGCGGTCCGAAGTTCTGCTCGATGCGCATCTCCGCCGACGTGCGGGAATACGCCGCGCGCCAGGGGCTTTCGGAGATCGAGGCGATCGAAGCCGGGATGGCGGAGAAGTCCGCGGAATTCGCCGACCATGGCGCACAGGTATATCTGCCGGTGGTGTCGTAGGTAGGCCCCGGCGGCCACTGAATGGCGATAGCCCCGGACCAAGTGAGGTCCGGGGCTTCTCTCAGCAAGCTACACGAACAATCCGCCGCTCAGGAGTGGATTCGGGAAAATTGCTGCCGAGCGGTTTGCGCGGTCAACCGTACGTTGAGCGCATCTCTCGATCACGCGCATGCCAGATATGTCCGCGGACCTCGCCGAGGCCGATGCGCGGCGCATGCGAACCCGGGGCCGATTGCGCACTGCATGCCACCGACGTGGCCCCGCCGCCATGAACGGATTGAGACTCGGCGCGGCGAATACGGATCCTCCAGTGCCGCAGCGAGATCGATGACCTGCTCGCCGATTCGCGTGCCGACCCGGAAGTCCTGGCCTTCCGGTGCGAAGACGCCATAGGGGAGATTGTCCGGACCGAGGAGGGTGCTGTCCGGAACTCTTCATGCGGGCCCACGGCGCTGGTTCGCGTGCGGGCGTTGATTCGGTTGCCGATGCGCGTCGGATTGCGGTCCGCGCCCGGACCAGGTCCACGCGTATCCGGGATCCTCGCAGGCCAATGCGCCTTCGCCGAGTTCGAGGGGGCGGAAGGTATCGACCATGACCGCGAGTTCGTCGAAGAAATCGATGCCGATACTGCGCTCATATGCGCCCGGCTGCGGACCGTGCGCATAACCGCCGGGATGTACCGATACCGAACCCGGCCCGATACCGGAACCCCTACGCGCCTCGTAATTTCCACCGCAGTAGAACATGATCTCGTCGCTGTCGACATTGGAGTGGTAGTACGGCACCGGAATCGACAGCGGGTGGTAGTCGACCTTGCGCGGAACGAAATTGCACACCACGAAATTGATCCCCTCGAATGCTTGATGGGCGGGCGGCGGCTGATGCACCCGGCCGGTGAGCGGTTCGAAATCGGCGATATTGAAGGTGAGCGGATACAGGCAGCCGTCCCAGCCGACCACATCGAATGGATGCGTCGCGTAGATCATCCGCGTGCCGACCACCTGACCGCCTGGACGGTGCTTCACCAGCACCTCGATATCGGTTCCGGTGGCGATCAACGGTTCTGCTGGCCCGTGCAGATCCCGCTCGCAGTACGGCGAATGTT
Source organism: Nocardia sp. NPDC049707 (assembly GCF_040674855.1). Lineage (NCBI taxonomy): Bacteria > Bacillati > Actinomycetota > Actinomycetes > Mycobacteriales > Nocardiaceae > Nocardia > Nocardia sp. NPDC049707. The sequence continues at coordinate 31,458 of NZ_JBFANN010000034.1, forward strand.
CCAGCAGCTGACCGAATTTCGAGAGATAGCGCTTCGGCAGGGTGAGGTGGCTCGAGGCTTCGATCACATAGGCGCGCAGCGGTTCCGGGCCGCTCGGTAGCCAACGGTGCGTGGTCGCGCGCGGGATCAGCACCTGGTCGCCCTGCCGGGCGGGGATGGTGCCGAAGACCGTTTCGGCAACGGCCGCACCGGATTCCACGTACACCAGCTCATCGCCGATCGCATTGCGGTACAGCGGTGACGCGCCCTTGGCCACCACATATGAGATCCGCACATCCGCATTGCCGAGCAGCAGCCGACGGCCGGTGACCGGATCGGCGCCCGCCGGGGTGTCGCCGGGAAAGAGTTCGTGCAGGCGCAGATGTCGATGGCGCAGTGGATGATTCGGGGTGAGTGTCTGGTCCGGCAGCTCCCATACCGTCGAATCGACAATGGCGGGTGGCAGGCCGCGGTGATACAGCAGCGAGGAATCGCCGGAGAAGCCCTCCTCGCCCATCAGCTCTTCGTAATAGAGCCGTCCCCGGTCGTCTCGATGCTGGGTGTGCCGCTTCGGCGGCACCGCACCCACCTGCCGATAGAACGCCATGACCGTACCTCCGGCTGGACCGCTGGATTTGCTATCCATCCTAGTGCCGCACGCGTTGGTAGGATGGACATTTTGTCGGTCCACTGCGGACTTCTGCGGCATTTCGCCTAGCGATGGGGTGAAGCGCTGAACATTTGTCAGGTGTGACCGGGTTCGCCCTGGTACCGGGCCTGTAGATCGAATTCCTACGTTGACGCATGATCAGCGAAAACGATTACATGACAACGAAATACACCTGTCGTGTTAAGGCATCGCTTCGATGAAGCGCGTGAGTAGTCGCGCGAACTCGGCACGCTCGGATTCGGTCCACCCGGACATGGCGCGATCGAACGTCTCACGCCGTCGCTGGTGCGCTGCGGCGACAACGGCCTGTCCACGGCTGGTCAGCATCAATACCGAACGTCGACCGTCGGCCTGATCGGCGGTCCGCCGCACCAAATTGGTGCCGACTGCCGTCGCTATCAGCTTGCTCGCCCGCGACTGGTCTACCGCTAGGGCCGCCGCCACCGTGGACACCGTGGGCTGATGGGAGGACTCGATGACATCCAGGACGTCGAATGCCTGCCCAGCGGCTTCCTTCCCGCCCGCCAGGGTGCGCCTCGACTGACGGCGGCGAATCGCGATCATTGCCTGCTCTACACGATCGACATCATCCATATCGGCATGTTATCGTTCGATGTACATGTACTAGTACAAGTAATGGTAATTATCTATCTACATGTAGGATGTCAAATGCGAATTCGGTCTCTGTTGCTCGGTGTCTTGGCGGCCACGACGCTGCCGATGGTGGCGTGCTCCAGTGAGGGGCAGGACGTGCCGGCCTCGACAGTGGCCACTGATCCGCCCAATGGCAGATTGATCGGGTATCAGTTGAAGCGACTCGACCAGCTCATCGAGTCGACATTCGACAAGCTTCTGAACGAGGCCGGTCTTACTCGACGACAGTGGCAGACCCTGAACACCATTAGCCGGGGTCCGGCCGATATGACACAACTCATGGATGCGCTTCGTCCATTCTGGGAGGTGAATCAGGAGAACGTCGCCGAAGTGGTGGCCGAACTCACCGCGCGCGGCTGGGTCGAGCAGGGCTCGGACTCTCGCTATCTCCTGACGCCGGCCGGGCGAGAGGCACACGGTGACGCTGCCAACACCGTGGACCGGATACGAGACCTGTCCGCAACCGGAGTCGCACCCGAGGAGTTCGACACAATGATGGACGTGATGGGGCGATTGATTGCGAATTTGGAACGCGTTGGCTGAGGATTGGTGCAGAGACCGCACACAATTCCCCGCTAGACCCGCCCCGCGTAGCGCTCTGTACACAAGTGTGGCCACTCGCTACACATGTGTGCATGAAGACCATCGATCAGCGTGATCTCCGTAACGACAGTGGCAAAATTCTCGACGCCGTTGAAGCTGGGGAAATCTACACCATCAGTCGTAACGGTAGGCCTGTCGGTGAACTCCGACCGGTGGGTCGCCGCGCGTTCGTGCCTGTCGCAGAACTGCTCCGGACGGCCGCGCACTTGCCGCCGGTCGACTACGATCAATTCCGCGCCGATCTAGATGCCGTGATCGGCCAGGATCCGTTCCATGACTGAGCCCGGCGGTGCCAGCACATCCTTCTCGACACTTCCGTTGTCATCGACTTCGAGGCAGTCGGTAAGAAGGCTCCCGGCGAAGCGGCTATCAGTGTGATCACTCTCGCTGAACTCGGAGCCGGGGTGCACGCGACCAAAGATCCCGTCGAGCAAGCGCGACATCAGTTCCGGCTGCGCTGGGTGGAAGCTGCCATGGCGCCATTACCGCTGGATGCCGATGCCGCTCGCGCATACGGCTCGCTCGCGCTGCTGGTCGAGGCGACGGGCCACAAGCCTCGCGAGTTCTTCGAGTCGGACAGATCAGTCCAGATCTGCGTCCAGTTCGGCCCAGGTGATGCTGACGTCCAGTGGATCGCTGATCGCGACGGCTATCGCGCTGTGCGAGCGGAATCGGGTCTCCGTTACTACGTACTCGCCCGCGCTGTTGAGCCGCAGTACTTCGATGGACTTGACGGGACCGTTGTTGTTGTCCAACTTCACGATCCAGTATTGCTCGATACCCAGGTTGGCGTACTCGGCGCGCTTGTCGATGCAGTCGGCGGTGACGGTGCCCGGTGAGACGACCTCGACAACCAGCAGTGTGTCCGCGAACGTCGGCTTGGTCCTCCATCTGCCGCGCGGCTCCTCGATGCAGCGATAGACGATGCCATCCGGCCGCCGGAAGTTGAGCGGAACATCCGAGACCAACATGTCCAGATCGCCACTGGCCCTTAGACAGGGCTGGTCAGCACCGCGCTTGCGGACCCCCTCGCGTAGTGCATTCTTGATCGCATCTGCCACAGCCACGTGGTTCGGTGAGGGGGACTCGCAGTGCACGACGAGACCGTCTTTGACCTCGATTGCCCGGGACAGATCCTCGGGCATCGCCAGGTAGGCGTCCAGGTCCATCGCCGGATCACCTGTGCGCAGCCACGACCAGTCATATGCTTCGCTCACCCGGATCAGCCTACTCACGGCAGGCATGCAGCGGCTGCATTCCTCGCCTCCATGATCGGGCCTGGTCGCTGCACCTCAGTCCATGATGTCTGCGAAGACCGGGGCGTGGTCGGATGCGCCTTTGCCCTTGCGCTCTTCACGGTCGACGCCCGCGTCGGTCACCCGAGCGGCCAGTGCCGGGGAGGCCAGGATGAAATCGATGCGCATGCCTTCTTTTCGGGGGAAGCGCAGTTGGGTGTAGTCCCAGTAGGTGTAGACGCCGGGGCCGGGGGCGAACGGGCGCATGACGTCGGCGAAGCCGGTTTCGACAATGGCGTTGAAGGCGTCGCGTTCGGGTTGGGAAGTGTGGGTTTTGTCGGCGAAGAATTCGGCCGACCAGACATCGTCGTCGGTCGGGGCGATATTCCAGTCGCCGACCAGCGCGATCTGCGCCTCCGGATGCTCGGCGAGCCACTGGGCGCCGTTGGCGCGCAGGGCGGCAAGCCATTCCAGTTTGTAGGTGTAGTGCGGGTCATCCAAGGTGCGGCCATTGGGGACGTACAGGCTCCACACCCGGACGCCCCCGCAGGTCGCACCGAGTGCGCGCGATTCCACGATCGGGGTGCTGATCAGCGATTCGCCCGCGTCCTTGTCGAAGCCGGGCTGATCCGGGAACGCGTCTGCCACGTCGTCCAGGCCGATGCGTGAGGCGATCGCGACACCGTTCCACTGGTTCAACCCGATATGGGCGACCTCATAGCCGAGTTCGTCGAAGCGCTCGAACGGGAACTGGTCGTCGCGGCATTTGGTTTCCTGCATCGCGAGCACATCGATGTCCTGGCGGTCGAGGAAGTCCGCGACCCGGTCGATGCGGGAGCGGATCGAATTGACGTTCCAGGTCGCGAGACGCACGGATGCCTTCCTTCACAATGGGCTATAGGTCTGTTGTACCCCGGGTTGTCGGTTCAGCGGGAGCCGTCCGGTGTGGCGTAGCGGTAGGTGTGGTGGTCGAGGAAGCCCAACTCGTGATACATCGCGATGGCCCCGGTATTTTCGGCCTCGACCTGGAGATATGCGTGGGTGGCGCCACGGTCGGCGCCCCAGCGGATCAGCTCCGCGCAGATCAGCGAACCCAGTCCGTGCCTGCGGTGTTCGGCCGCCACCGCGACACAGGTCAGGCCGATCCAGCGGCGGCCGTCCGGTGCGGTGGTGAGTGCGCCGCGGCCGATCGCGATGGGCTGCGGCAGGCCGAGCGAGGCGAAGCCCACTTCGCCGTCGTGTACGGCCGTCAGCACCTCCACCACCGGCGGCGGTGAAACAGCCTGTGTCGCAGGATCTTCGCCGCTATAACGGTGCATAGACAACCAGGCGTCATCAGGTGCGGACACGATACGAACCATTCGCGGCCCTTGCGGCAGTACGAAATTCTCGATATCGATCGCCAATAACTGGGTTTCCCGCCGACTCTGCCAACCCGGCGGCAGCGATGCGAGCCGATCCGGCAGCGCGAGCTGCACCGGCAGGCCATGTGCGGTGTACCACTCGCCGATGCGCTGTAGCGTATCGGCGCCCAATGTCGCCGGACCATCCGAGCTGCCAAGCGGCACAGCGGAATTGGCGCGGTTGGTGTAGCCGTTTCCGGCCCGCAACAGCCACCCGTCGATCCAGCCTTGTTCGATACCGGGCCAGCCGTACGCCGCCGCGGCCTCCAGCGCCCGGATCTCCTTGGTGCGAATCGGTCTCGGTCCCAACGCTTTCATAGCGACCACGCGATCCACCGCGACCGCGACGACCTGCCCGTCCGCGGCCCGCACGGTAGGCGGGTCCAGTGAAACCAGTTCGCCGATCACATCTGTGAGTGGTTGTGGATAACCCGCCGGCAATCGGTACCGCAGCACTACGCGCCGCCCCAACGGGATATCGGGCAATGTCGAATCGCCCGGTGGAGCCGCAGGATCAGTCATCGTGTCCGAAGGGATCGGGTACGGTACCCGGAATCCAGCTGAGTCCCGGTGTGCCCCAACCATTTCGCTTGATCGCCTTCTTGGCCGCGCGGGCATTGCGACCGATCAGCACATCCACGTAGAGAAAACCGTCGAGATGTCCGACCTCGTGCTGGAGCATGCGGGCGAAGAAGCCCTTGCCCTCGATCTCGACCGGCTCGCCGTGCTCATCGATTCCGGTGACGCGGGCCCATTCGGCGCGGCCGGTGGGGAATTGCTCACCGGGCACCGAGAGGCAGCCCTCGTCATTGTCATCGGGATCCGGCATGGTCTCCGGAATCTCCGAGGTCTCCAGCACCGGGTTGATCACCGCGCCCTTGCGCCGCACGGTCGACCCATTGGCATCGACATCCGGGCAGTCGTAGATGAACAGCCGCAACGGCACGCCGACCTGGTTCGCGGCCAGTCCGACGCCATTGGCGGCATCGAGCGTCTCGTACATATCCGCGATCAGCTCGGCCAGTTCCTCCGGCGTCTGGGTGACCTGCTCGGTCGGATTGTGCAGAACCGGGTCACCGACGATCACGATGGGGAGGATTGCCATAGGGGCAATTATTGCCGATGGGCTCGCAGCCGCCGCAATTGCTCTTATCGCGGATGGTTGCGACCCACTACCGACCGGTAGCGAACACGCCGTGACGGTGCTGGGGCAATCCCGCGGCCCGTGGTTGAATGATCCGCGGCATACAAGCATCATTTTCGTCTGGTGGCTACTCGACGAGGGAGCAAGATGGACGGCGCAGCGGCTCCGGATCTTTCCGCGATCCAAGACGGCCCTTCTGCGAGCGAAGATGTCATGGCAGCCCAGCAGGTCGATGGTGACGGTGACGGTCTCAGCCGTCGCGAACACGACATCCTGGCCTTCGAACGGCAGTGGTGGAAATACGCCGGGGCTAAAGAAGGGGCCATTCGTGAACTGTTCGGTATGTCACCGACCAGGTACTACCAGGTACTGAACACGGTGGTGGATCGGCCGGAGGCACTGGCCGCCGATCCCATGCTGGTGAAACGGTTGCGCCGACTGCGGGCGAGCAGGCAGAAGGCGCGAGCCGCGCGCAGGCTCGGCTTCCAGGTATGACCCGCCGCCGCAAGTACGGAGCCTGCGCAACGACCACGGCACCGGGTTTGCGGCTAGGGTTCTCAACGTGAGCGAGCGTCAGCGAGTGAACCAAAAGCACAGCGCGCCGTCGTGCACGGTCGAGCCGAGCGCCAGCGAGGCGCAGCCGTGAGCGAGCGAGGCGCAGCCGTGAGCGAGCGTCAGCGAGTGAACCAAAGGCACAGCGCGCGGTCGCGCACGGTGGAGCCGAGCGCCAGCGAGGCGCAGCCGTGAGCGACTCGAATCCCACCCCCGGCGGGCCGCCATTGCGCGCGCTGGCGATGGTGTTGATCGCGCTGGCCATCGTTTTCGCCGGGCTCGGCGCGATGTCGTTATCGAGTTCGGACTCCGATACCTCGGGGGCGGGTGATTCCTCGAGCACAACCAGTCGGGCCGCCGCCACCACGGCGGTCGCGACGACCAACTCGCCGGTGCAGAACATGAATCCGGCACCGACCAGTTCGGCATCGGCCACAACGAAGTCGTCGACCACCTCGACGACTCCGGCCACCACCACGGCGAATCATGCTGTGCCGGTACATGTTCTGAACAACAGCACTGTTCCCGGACTGGCCGCGCGCACCGCGAGCGAGCTCACCGCCAACGGCTGGACGGTTGCCGAGGTCGGCAACTATCCCGGCCCCAATATCACGAATACGACTGTGTACTACGGCAATAACCCCGGCGAGAAAGAAGCCGCACTGGCCATAGCCGATGAACTGGGCGTGAGCGCCGAGCCGCGCTCGGGTGGGTCGGGCTCGGGCGTGACGGTGGTTGTCACCGGCAACTAATCAGTGCGGGGGCTCGCGACACGGCCCGGTCACGGGTGCGACACGGCGGGCGTGGCATCATCTTGTCCGGTAACGAACGTGTCCACCCAGCTTTACTCGTAAACTCGGTACTCGTAAAGGAGTTCCCCGATGGCCCCGTACACAACTCGTCGCCCGTCCTGGCGGACTGTGACCCCGGTGCTCGCTGTCGCGGTCTTCGGACTGGCCGCGTGCTCGAACAGTCAGGAGTCGAGCGACGTCCAGGGAACTACACCGCCCGTGTGGACCGGTGCGTCCGCACCGCCGGCCGGCGCATTCGGCACCGAGACGGGCGCCCCGAATGCCAATACCGGGGTGAAGGTCGACCTCAAAGATCCGGCCGGTGCCTCGGTCGCCGTCGCGAACATCACCAAGGACGGCAACCACCTGCAGATCAGCATCGAGGCGCACGGCCTGCGTCCCGGCTTCCACGGCGTGCACATCCATCAGTTCGGCAAGTGCGAGCCCAACTCGGTCGCGCCCACCGGCGGACCCGCGGGTGACTTCCTGTCGGCCGGTGGCCACCTGCACGTCGGCAGCGCCAACGCCCACCCGGCCAGCGGCGACCTGACCTCGCTCGAGGTCCGTGCCGACGGTGCGGGCAAGCTGGTCACCACCACCGATGCGGTGACGTTGGATGACATCAAGGGCAAGGCCCTGATGATCCACGCCGGCGCCGACAACTTCGGCAATATCCCCAACCGTTATGTCCGCGCCGACGGCGTTGCCGGCCCGGACGACACCACTTTGGCGACCGGCGATGCGGGCGGCCGTGTTGCCTGCGGCGTAATCCAGTAGCAAGGTTCACCGATATGGCCGGGACAGCAATCGCGCGGGTTCCTTTCCCCGGTTCGCCCCGGCCCACTATCGGTATCGAATGGGAGATCGCGCTCGTCGACAAGGTCACCCGCGATTTGTCGAATACCGCTGCGGCCGTATTCGATTCGCTCGGTGACCTACACGCCTACGACGGAACCCCGCAGGTCACCAAGGAATTACTGCGCAATACCGTCGAACTCGTCACCGGTGTGCACAACAATGTCGGTGAGGCCGTCGACGATCTGCGCGGCACCATGGATACCGTGCGCCGGGCCGCCGATCCGCTCGGCGTCGATCTGTTCTGCGCGGGCACCCATCCGTTCGCCCAGTGGTCGGCCCAACAGCTCACGCGCTCAGCGCACTACGACGAACTGATCGATCGCACCCAGTGGTGGGGCCGCCAGATGATGATCTGGGGCGTCCATGTGCATGTCGGAGTTTCGCACGCCGAGAAGGTTTTTCCGATCCTGAACTCGCTGCTGCTGTCGTATCCGCATCTGCTGTCGCTGTCGGCGTCCTCGCCGATGTGGGCGGGCGCGGATACCGGCTATGCGAGCAACCGGACGTTGATGTTCCAGCAGCTGCCCACCGCCGGTCTGCCGTTCCAATTCGAAAACTGGTCCCAGTTCGAGCATTTCGTGCACGATCAGATGAAAACCGGTGTTTTCGAACAGCTCGGCGGGATGCACTGGGATATCCGGCCCGCGCCGAAGTGGGGCACCATCGAGGTGCGGGTCTGCGATGGGATCTCGACCCGCGCCGAGCTGTCGGCCATGGCCGCGCTCATCCACTGCCTGATCGTCGACCTCGATCAGCGTCTCGAGGATGGCGAGGCACTGCCGACCATCCCGCCGTGGCATGTGCAGGAGAACAAGTGGCGCGCGGCCCGTTACGGTCTCGATGCGATCGTCATCGTGGACGACGACAGCAATGAGCGGTTGGTCACCGATGATCTGATCGATCTACTGCAGCGGTTGGAGCCGACCGCCAAGCGGCTCGGCTGTGTGGACGAACTCGCCTTGGTGGCGGAGATCCCACAGCGCGGCGCGTCCTATCAGCGGCAGCGCAAAGTGGCCGCGAGCACCCAGGGGGATCTGGTCGCGGTGGTCGATGCCCTGGTCAAGGAGTTGAACCAGTAGATCCGCCTGACCGGACGGACCGCTGACGTTCAGCTGGTCACGGGATGGCGTTAATCCGCCGTTTACTATGGTCGACGTGCTTGTCGAAGATCCGGGTGATCCCGTAGCGACTGCTCGCAGGTCGCTCGAAAAGGTCAGCGGTGGCAGTCTCGCCGAGCGGGTGCGCGTGCCGCGTTCGCGGATCTGGACGGCGGCCGCGATCGCGGCGGTGCCGGTACTGCTCATCGCGCTACAGGTGGGTTCGATCGGGCACGATTTCGAGGGGCCGCTCGCCAGTCTGTGGTACGACTACGTCGGCACACCCAAGTCCATGTCGTTGCCGTGGGCCGGACTCATCCTCGCCCTGGTCGGAATTTCCAAGCGCCGCAGGATAATCGCCGTCGGCATAGCGGCGGGTATCGACGTGGTGTGGGCGAGTATTCGACTGTTGAGCAACGAATCGTTCGCCATCGGCAATGGGCCGACGCTCGTGCTCACCGGTCTTGCGCTGGTCGCCGGATTCCGCTGGAGCGGTGCGGAGCGCCGTAATGCGCTGCGCGCCGCCGCATTGGGCGCCCTGCTGGTGCTTGCCACCAAGGTCGGTGATGTGTGGCTGCACATTACGGTCGTCAGCCGACCACAGGTCTACGACGTCTATGTCGCCCTGGCCGATCACGCGCTCGGCGATCCGTCCTGGGTGATGGGCCGCGTGGTGGATGCGCTCGGCCCGGCCGTCTACGCGGTGCTGCACTGGGTCTATATCGAACTGCCGGTGGCGGCGATCGTCGTCGCGGTGTGGCAGCTGCGCCGGGTGGTATCGACCGGGGTGTGGCCGACGCACTATCTGGTGCGCACCTTCCTGGTGCTCGGACTGATCGGTCCGGTCAGCTATGTGATATTCCCGGTGGTGGGCCCAATGTTCGCCTTCGGTGCGGACGGCCACGGCATGCAGGTGGGCAACTTCTGGCCAGGTGTCGTCCCGCCGATCGATCGCAATCCGGCAGCAATGGCGTTCGACTCCTTCACGCCGCGCAACTGCATGCCCTCCATGCATACGGCTTGGGCACTGTCGGTCTTTGTGCACACCCGCCGGGATGCCGATGGCTCGCGTGCTCCGCTGTGGCTGCGCTGCCTCGGCGCGTTCTGGTTGGTCGCCACGCTGATGGCGACGCTGGGCTTCGGCTACCACTACGGTGTCGATCTGGTCGCCGGTGCGGTGCTGTGCTTGACCGTCGAGTCCACACTGCGCGATCCCGAGCGCGGCTGGGGCTGGTTCCGGGTGCGCCTGGTGCTGTTCGGTGCGGCGATCCTCGGCACGCTATTGCTTTCGTTCCGCTATCTCGCGGTTTCGATGGCCGAGTATCCGGTGCTGGCCGGGACGGTCGTGCTCGCGCTGCTGGCCGCAATGGCCGCGGCATTCCATGCGACGTGGTTTGCCGCGACACCGATGGCCGTGGTGGAGCAGACGCGCCCTATTGGCGCGGCTCGATAGTCCAGAGCGCCCATTCCAGTCGTGATCTCGGCAGACTCAGCGCGCGAATGGGTGCTCAGGCCAAGCCCTTTGGCCCGTCGTCGACCGATTGCGTGGGCTTGGGTCGGCGGCGCGGTCGGAAGCGGTGCAGCGCCACCAGCCCCAGAGCCGAACCGAGCGCGAGCGCGAGCGCGGCCCGGCCGGCCAGCGTTTGATGGTTGGCGCCCCCGTTCAGCGGCCATTCGGCGGAGTCGTGCGGCAATGCGGTAATGATCGTCGGCAGATACAATGCGGAAAGGGCCAGTACCCCGCTCGGTACGTAGCGGGGACGCGCGGTGCCACAGCAGTAGCCGACCGTCAGTGCCAGGGCCGTGCTGCCCGCCGCGGTCACGTAGCGATGGTCGTTCGGGGATTTCACCAGGGCGAATACCGCGAGCCCCACGATCAGCACGATGGCGATGAACGTCGAGGGCAGACGGATCCCGATCAGCAGCCCGACCGTGGTGAGCGCGATCAGCACCGCGATGCTCCACCCGGGCCGCGGATCGTCCGTGACGGCCTCGGCGACGGCGACCAGACTCACCGCAAGATACACCCCGATACCGTCGCGCCCGGGTAGCAGCATGGCCGCGGCGGTGGCGGCGATGAGCGTCGCGGCGACCGCCATCCCGATTTCGATCGCATGGCTGACGTCCGGCGCATGGTGATACTGCCGCGCCAGCCATTCGGTAATGGCCAGGATCACCAGTGCCAGCACCATCGAGGCCAGGATCGGCGTGACCGGAAGTTCGACGGCGATCCGCGGCGGCTTCGTTTCCTTGGACTGGGACCGATTGCGCAGCGTACTGACGATCAGCAAAATCACCGCAACACTGATCAGCCAGCGCGGCGGTGCCTCGAGTACCGCGTACGGATCCTCGGCGATTTGCAGTACCGCCGCGAGATCACCGAAAACGAAGAAGCTCGCGGCGCCGACGGCGAAGCCGATCGCCGGCACCGGTCGGCGCACCACCGCCGCGCCCAGCGCGCCCAGCAGCACACCGGCCAGAATCGCATCCAGATAGTTCTGGGTGGTCAGGAGGTCGGCCGAGGTAACATGCCGTCCGGCAAAGTGATTGATGTCCATGGCGACCGCGCCGAACAGGGCCGCAGTCCATGCCAGTAGCGGCTCGCGGAAGGTGATCACCATTACCGCGGCGGTTACCGCCACGATCACCCCGATCGCCGCACCGCGCGGGACGCTGTTGTTCAGGCTGGCCAACCGATACGCCGAGCTGGCGGCGGTCCATCTGAAGGTGATCGGCAGGAACAATGCGACGCCCGCGACCGCGGCCCCGAAGAAGGCCGTGATCGTATCGATCGCATCGCCGCTCTTGCGCACCTCGTCGAACTTACTCGCGTCGGCGCGCGAATCGGTGATTGCGCCCATATCGCCCGAACATGTCGGATCTGCGGAAAACCCCAGGAAGGCAGTGATCACCGGGGTGTTTGCTCGGCAACGGCTATCGGCGGCTATCCGCGTACCGGCGCAGCGACTCGACCTGCTCGGCGTCGAGCGATGGACGCACCACCGCCCTGGCCGCCGCGACATCCCGGGCGGTGACATCGGCGGCGTCCACATCGCGGCGCATCGCGGCCAGTGCGGCTTCACGTAGCAGGGCACTGCAATCTGCCGCAGAGTAGCCGTCCAGGTCGGCGGCTAGTGCGGCCAGGTCGACATCGGCGGCGAGCGGCACCGATTTCCCGGCGGCCCGCAGGATTTCCAGTCGGGCGTCGCCATCGGGCGGTGGTACGAAGATCAGCCGTTCCAATCGGCCGGGCCGCAGCAGTGCGGGATCGATCAGTTCCGGACGATTCGTCGCACCGAGCACCACCACATCGCGCAGCGGTTCCACGCCGTCGAGTTCGGTGAGCAGCGCCGCCACCACGCGGTCACCGACACCGGAGTCGCTGTTCTGACCGCGGCGCGGCGCGAGCGCGTCCACCTCGTCCAGGAAGATCAGCGAGGGCGCGGAATCGCGGGCGCGCTGGAACAATTCGCGCACCGCGCGCTCGGAGGCCCCGACCCATTTGTCCATCAATTCGGCGCCCTTGACCGCGTGCACGCTGAGCTGACCGGTCCCGGCCAGCGCGCGCACCAGGAAGGTCTTGCCGCAACCCGGTGGACCGTAGAGCAGTACGCCGCGCGGCGGATGAATACCGAGACGGGCGAACGAATCCGGGTGACGCAGCGGCCAGAGCACGGTTTCGGTGAGCGCCTCTTTGGTTTCGATCATGTCCCCGACGTCATCGAGACTGAGGCTGCCGATCGCGAGTTCCTCGGTCCCGGAGCGCGATAGCGGCCGGATCACCTCGGTCGCGCCGAGCAGGTCCGATTGGGTCAGCTCCGGTTCCGAGTTTTGCTTACTGGCCCGCGAAGCCGCGCGCAGCGCTGCCTCCCGGCACAGCGCGGCCAGATCCGAGATCACGAAACCTGGTGTGCGCGAGGCGATTTCCTCTAGTTTCAAATCTTTGGTCGGCACCTTGCGCAATAGCTGCTCCAGCAGCGCTTTGCGGATGGCGGCGGTCGGCAGCGTGAGTGCGAGCTCGCGATCGCAGAGATCCGGTGCCCGCAGCCGCGGATCGATACCGGCCGGATGCGCCGTGGTCGCCAGGAATGCCACGCAGGGCTCGGCCATCGCCGCGCGCAGCTGATCCAGGATCAACGTGGCGACCGGTTCGGCCGGTGCGGGCAGCAGTGCATCGATATCGGTGATAAGCAGGATTCCGCCTCGCCCGGAACCGATTTCGGCCACCGCGGCGGCGACCTCGCGCAACCGCGCACCGCTTTCGGCCGCACCGACCGTCGGACCATCGAGTTCGACGATGCGCCGCGGCGCGGCCACCGCGCGCGCCAGCGTGGCCTTGCCGACCCCGGCCGGCCCGGTGATCAAGACCCCGAGATGTGGTGTGGCGCCGAGGGCCTTCAGCAGCTCCGGTTCGTCGAGTGCGAGGCTGAGCCACTCTTGGAGTTTCGCCGCCTGCCCGTGCGCACCCGTCAGATCCTCGACCGCAATGGCCGACTCGCCGACGGTCTCGGTCCAACCCGCGCCCGCCCCGTTGGTCGCGGCGAGCGCCGCGGCCTCGGCGGCCGCGCGCGCGGCCTCACCCGCCGGTGCCGGCAGCCCGGCCGCCGCCCGATCGGCCGAATCCCGGGCCGCCACCGCACTCGCGCCCCAGACCACCGCGGTATTCGGCTGCACACTCACCGGAGCGCCGCCGGGATCGGTCGCGGTGACGGTCAGCAACTCGGTGGTCCACGCGATGCCGAAGGTGCGCGAAAGTGCCTGGGTGGCAGCCGAAGAGCTGATATCCGGGCCGAGATCGCGGGGCAGTAGCGAGACTGCGTCGCCCACCGTGACCACCTTGCCGAGCAGCGCCTGCCGCAGCGTCGCCGCCGGAATGGTTCTGGTGGCATGCACCGAACCGCTCACCGAAATCTGCTTGGCGCCGTACACCGTCGCGGGGGAGACCACCACATTCGCGTCCTCGCGCAGTCCCGCATTGGACAATGTGACATCGTCGAGCAGTGCCACCCCGGCCGGTGTGCCCGCCGGGGCCACCCCGACCACCGCGGCGGTGCGGCGCGCCCCGAGCAGCGCGATACCGTCCCATTCCCGCAGGCCGAGCGCGGTCAGCGCCTCCGGATGCAACCGGACCACCCCGCGCCTGGCATCCGCGGCGGAGGGATTCAGTCGAGCGGTGAGCGCCAGTTCTGTCACTGTGCCATTCTGCCCGCGTCCGGCCCCCGTTGGTCGGCGGACCGTCGGATAGATCGCGGATACGCGGAAAATCCTCGATGGCGAGGGCTCCATCCGATATTTCCGGCCTGCAATCCAAATTGTGAATGTACTCACGGAACCGAAAACGGTCTCGGATCGTCGTTCGATTTCGCCGATCAGACGTGCAATCGCGGCTGTGTGCTCTGACCAGTAATTCCGTCCCGGAAATTGGTACGCCTGTCCGAGTCGATATCACTGGCCTCGGTCAATCACGCCGCCCCATTGCGGATCGACCGGGACCTGCGGCGCACTTGCGATATGGCGGGCGACTGTTGCGGAGTTAGAAGCGCGGCTCGAGCAAATGTGGGGCATCTCTCATGTGGCCCGACTGCATCGCACATCGATCCGCGAAACCGTGGATGGCTAAACCTCGGCAATTAACGAACCCCGATGTGCGACAACGAATTCCGCACGCTAACGTTCTGGTCCTGCCCCCTGTCGGGCGGGACAACAAAGTGGAGGGAATTCAAGAAATGAAGTTCGGAAAGATCACTACTGCTGTCTTCATGGCTGTCACCGCGGTGGGGATTACCGCGGCTACCGCCAATGGGCAGCCCGCCGTGGCGACCGACCAGCCGGCGGCAGTGACCCAGGGGGACGTGACTTCTGGTGTTGCACACGGAATCAACTACCACACAACGGTTTCCCCAACTGATAAGACCATCACCTGGGCGGTTGACAGCGGCCGGTTCGAGCTCGCCTCGGATGGTGCCGCAGTGCTGCTGAAGTCCGACGACGGCGTGACGGTGGACCAGGTGCCGCTGCACTCCGAGGTCGCAGGACTCCCGATCGCGGTGAGCCAGCAGATCAGCGCGGACGGCCGCACCGTCGCACTGGCTTCGACGATGACCCCGGCGGACACCGCGAAGCTGAAGGACATCGCGGGGCTGAAGGACATCAGCTCCTACGACCGGCTCATGGAGCAGGTCAACAAGAACCTGCCGGGCATCGTCATCGGTGCCGTCATCGGGGCTTTCATCCCCTTCCTGTGGATCATCAGCATCCCGGCCGGTGCGCTGATCGGCGGATACGTCATGGGCGGTCAGGAGTTCCTCGACGCCGTGATCGCGTTCGCCACCGGTCAGCCCTGATCGTCGCGCCATAAGTAGAACGCGCGTACACAGCGGCCGCCCGCTGTGTACGCGCGTTCTGTGTATGTGCCGTTGATGCTGTGACCGAGCAGCGCGGGCCCTTACTTGTCTTCTTCGACGATCCCGGCGGCCACCGCGACCGAGGTATCTGCGTAAGTGGGGGCCAGGCAGACGAGTTTGGCGGTGCCGAGGGCGACATTCGGGCTGCCCTCGAACGCACTGCCCGGATTCTCCGCGAGGACCTTCTCGATCAGCTCCTTCTCCTGGGTGCTGTCCAACTTCTTGAACTCACCGCAGGTGGTGCTCGACGCCGGGCCGAGCGAGGAATTGCGCGCCGTGGTCTTGGTGGTGGTCGGTGTGTCGGCGGCCGTGGTCGGCGCGGCACCGCTCGGGCGTGCGGAAGTCGTGCTCGCGGATGTGCTGGTGCCCGTCGTGCCTTTGCGCAGACTGTTCGCATCGGTGTCGGAATCGTCCGAACTGCCACATCCGGCCAGCGCGACGGCCACCGCCCCGGTGGCCAGGGCGATGGCGGTAACTCGCTTGATCACGTGCGTTCCCCGGTAACTCGCGGCGCCGGAGTCTCCGGCGCGTCCGGAGCAGGGTACCGGGTGCGATCGTTCGGTTGTCATGGAGCCCACGGTGCGGTGCGGCCCCTCTGTCTTTCCCAACGATCCCTGTGATGGTCAGTGGATGTGGCTCTGCCAATCGGCTGGCACCCGGCCGCGCGGTCCGGGAACCGGCTGGTCCAGCGGGTGATGGGTCGGTGCTGCGAGTTCCGGTCCACCGCTGTACATCTCGTCGGAGCGGAAATCGAAGAACCAATCCTCGCCCGGCTCATAGCTCTGGATGAACGGATGTCCGGTGTCCTTGGCGTGTTTGGAGGCGTGCTGCTCCGGCGAGGTGTCGCAGCAGCCGATATGGCCGCACTGCGCACAGCGCCGCAGATGTACCCACCAGCCCTGGGCGGCTTCACATTCCATACAGCCCGGACCGCTCGGCGCGACCGTGGGATCGATACCGTCCAACTCCTGCGTCATCACTGACCTCCTGCATCGGCTTCGGATCGGTCGCTGGACTCCGGTATCTCCTCCGGACGGCGCAGCGGGAGCCAGACCGTGAATCGGGTATTGCCCGGCTCGGAATCCAGCCGGATCTCGCCGTGGTGCTTGTTCACCACGATCCGGAACGAAATATCGAGACCGAGACCGGTTCCCTCACCCACCGGCTTGGTGGTGAAGAACGGTTCGAAGATACGGCTGCGCACCGCGGCGGGCACGCCAGGGCCGGTATCGCCGATTTCGACGACGGCGCAATCATTTTCGTACCTGGTGCCGATGGTGAGCGTGCCCTGGCCGTTCATCGCGTATACCGCGTTATCGATCAGGTTGGTCCACACCTGATTCAATTCCGCGGCATAGCAGGGCACTTCGGGCAGCGTCCGGTCGTACTCCTTGACCACCTTGACGCCGTCACCGATCTTGCGGCTCAGCATCACCAGCGTGCTGTCCAGCAATTCGTGGATGTCGACCACTTGGAACGGCGCCCGGTCCATCTGCGAATACTGTCTGGCAGCACCGATCAGGGTGGAGATGCGCGTCGTCGAATCGGCGATCTCGTTCATCAGCAACTCGGTCTCGATGGTGTAGTTCAGCCATCGGATCGCACCCTGGAACACCTGGTCGGGACAGTCATCCAGGGTGGCAGAGACCCGTTCCATCCAGTCCACATCGAAACCGGCTTGGACGAAATTCGGGGCCAGATTCCAGCCGTCGCCGATGCCGTGGTCCTCCAGCCATTCGCTGAGGATGTCTTCGCGCTCCGATGCCTCCAGGGTCGTCAGCTCCGGCGCCTTGGCGACCTGGGCCGCGGCCTCCTCCTGCAAGCGCACCAGCGCCTCCAGGGAAGCGGTATCGAATTTGCCCTGCGCCATCATGGCCAACTTGTGCCGCATGCCCGCGACCCGCTCGCGCAATCCGGCGGTGGCGCGCACGGCCGCGGCGGCCGGATTGTTCAGCTCATGGGTCAGTCCCGCCGACAGCGAGCCCAATGCGAGCAGGCGCTCACGCTCGGCGATCCGCTCGGCGGAATTGCGGTTACCGAAGAAGGCGCCCTCGAGCAGGTGCACGGCCATCGGGAACCAGTCGTGCATCATCAGCGCGAAGGTGCCCGCATCCAACACGAAGAACCGCGACCGACGGGTCACATACATCGAACCGGTGTAGGTCTGGTCGACCTTGTCGCCGAGATAGGCCGTCCACGCACCCGCGTACGAGCCGCGATAGTCGGTGCGTACCATCTCGATCTCGGCGCCGCCGGAGAGCTTGGTGAGCTGCACCTCGCCCTCGATCATCACGTAGAAGCAGGTGGCCGGATCGCCCTCGCGGTAAACCAGTCCCGGTTCGATGATCTCGATGCGGCCATCGGCGCAGAGCAGCTCCAGCTGTTCGTCGGTGAGCTTTTCGAAGAGAAAGAGGCTGCGCAGCTCCACCGGATCGCAGACCTGATGACTGCGGCGATCCGCTGTCTCTTTCGAATTCATGGTCCAGCCTCCTATCACGCCAGATACCGATGCACGAGCATGACCGCCATCGCACCCTCGCCGACCGCCGAGGCCACCCGCTTCGCCGAGTCTGCGTGCACATCACCCGCGACAAAGACGCCCGGGACACTGGTCTCCAGGTGATGCGGCGGTCTGGGCAGTTCCCAGCCCGCGGGTCTGGCTCCGTCGACGAGCAGATCGGGGCCGGCGAGCACATAGCCCGCCGCGTCCCGCTTCACCACGCCATCGAGCCAGTCGGTCTGTGGTGCGGCACCGATGAACAGGAACAACCGTTCGGCATCGGCTTTTTCTTCCGCGCCGGTCCGGTTGTTGCGCAGCACGATCTGCTGCAAATGGTCGTCGCCGTCGGCGGCGATCACTTCGGTATCGGTGTGGATGCGGATATTCGGTATCTGCCCGATCTGCTGGATCAGATAGTGCGACATGGACTTTTCCAGCGTATCCGCGCGGACCACCAGATGCACCGTGCGCGCGTTGCGGGACAGGAATACCGCCGCCTGCCCCGCCGAATTCGCCCCACCGACAATGTAGACATCGTGGTCGACGCATTCGGAGGCCTCGGTCATGGCCGAGCCGTAATAGACCCCGCGCCCGGTGAAATCGTCGACGCCGGGTGCGGGATGACGCCGGTAGTCCACCCCGGTCGCGATGATCACCGTGTGCGCGCAGAGCCGTCCGCCGTCGGCGAACCGCACGGTCCGCGCGGACCCGTTCACCTCGAGTCCGACCACCTCGCGCGTGGTGATCACCTCGGCGCCGAACTTCGCGGCCTGCCGCCGCGCTCGGTCGGCCAGTTGCGCGCCGGACAGTCCGTCCGGGAAGCCCAGATAGTTCTCGATGCGCGAACTCTGCCCGGCCTGGCCACCGGTCGCGGTGCGCTCGACGAGCACCGTGCGCAACCCCTCGGAGGCGCCGTATACCGCCGCGCCGAGTCCGGCGGGTCCGCCGCCGACCACGATCAGGTCGTAGAAGTCACCGGTCGGATTGGTATTCAGCCCGACACTTTCGGCGAGTTCGCCATCGCTCGGCTGCACCAGTGCCTGACCACCCGGGGTGATCACCACCGGACAGGTATTGGGATCGACGCCCGCCGCCTCCAGCAGCCGTGCACCTTCCGGTTCCTCGGCCAGGTACCAGCGGTAGGGCAGCTGATTGCGAGCCAGGAATTCGCGCACCTCCGTCGACCGCGGCGACCAGCGGTTGCCGACCACCTTGGTCTCGGTGACGGGTTTGTGGTCGTTGCTGCGCCAGACCTCGAGCAGTCCGTCGAGGACGGGATAGAGCTTCTCCTCCGGTGGATCCCACGGCTTGAGCAGATAGTGGTCCAGATCGACGACATTGATGGCATCGATCGCGGCGCTGGTATCGGCGTAGGCGGTCAGCAGCACGCGACGTGCGTACGGGTGCAGGTCCATGGCCCGCTCGAGGAATTCGATGCCGTCCATGCCCGGCATCCGATAATCGGCGATCAATACCGCGACTGGGTGGCCGCGCAGTTTCATCTCACGTAGTGCGTCGAGCGCGTCCGGGCCCGACTCCGCGCGCAGAATCCGGTAATCGGCCCCATAACGGCGGCGCAGGTCGCGCACGACCGCGCGGGAAACGCCCGGATCGTCGTCGACGCTGAGGATGGCCGGCTTCGTAGCAGCGGGTGCAGTCACCTTTCGAGTATGGAACGCTCGTCAAACGCGATGCTCGCGCACCAAGTCGAACTCGGTGGGTGTGAGCAGGCGCTCCAGTTGTTCGTCCGGAACTAACGGGTGGGCGGTGCGCGGCGCGGAGGTGCCACGGGTAGCGGAGATCGCGAGTGCGGTGGCCGGCAGCAGCGGAAGCTGATCCGCGTGCCGACGATGTAAGAGCGAGCGCAGTTTCACGGCCGATCACCTCACGCTGGACGGAAACGCTTGTGGCAGTGTCTGATGCTTCCTCTATCTGCCATTGTGCGCGCGCCATTACAAGGCCGGGCAAACAAATCGCGAAAAGTGACACATTTGTCTTCCAACAGTCGCCGACTAGCCTATTGCCAAATCGTCAAGTCGTGCTAGACGGACGTCCGTCGCACAGTTCTTCGGAGGCAGGGTTGCCGAAAAATATCGAAGCCACGATCGAGATCGCGGCACCGCCGGAACAGGTCTGGGCCGTCGTCGCCGATCTCGAGCGAATGCCCGAGTTCAGCCCGCAGTGCGTGCGGATGCTCGCGCTCGGTACCCCGAAGGCCGGCACCTGGACGATCAATCTCAATACCGACGGCAAGAAGTACTGGCCGACCACCGCGCGCATTGTGCGCTATGAGCCCAACCAGGCCTTCGCCTTTCGGATCAACGAGAACCGCAGCATCTGGAGCTACACACTGGAACCGACCGCCACCGGCACCCGGCTGATCGAACGCCGCGATGTGCCCAACGGCACCAGCTGGTTCTCCCGCAAGGCGATCGATGCCGCGCTCGGCGGCGAGGCGCCGTTCGAGGAACGGCTCGAGCGCGGGATGAAGGAAACGCTCGAGAAGATCAAGTCCGCGGTCGAGGCCGCCGCCGAGGCCGCCGCCTGAGCCGCTGCCGGCGGCCACATACCCAACCGAACACGAGTCAGGCCCGATCCGACCATGCGGACCGGGCCTGATTCCGATTCGGAGAACGCTACCTGCGGTCGACTTCGCTGCGCCCGCAGATACGAAGTAGGTGCAACGGATCCCGGGTGCCGATCCGGATGGTCCCCTCGGGCCACAAGAATGTCGACTCGATGGAACCGTTTCGAAAGACGGTGCGTCCATTACTGATACAAGTGCCTTGATCCGACCGGACTCCACCCCACCCTGAACGGTCCACACGGACCGGACAGGGTTCTCGGCGGTCGGCATGTACATGACGTCGCATGAAGGAGAGTGCTGAGTTGGCCGGGTTTCTAGACGTAGACATCGATGTGTTGAGCAAAACGGTTCAGTCTCTGCGCGGCGCCGAGCAGGTGCTCAACGATGCGATGAACGCGATGAAGGACGGTGGCCACGGCGACATCGGGACCAAGACTCTCAACGACGCCGCCGACAGCTTCCAACGACGGTGGAAATTCGGCATCGAACGGATCGGCGAGTCCGCGAAGGCAACCGCGGACGGTGTCGCACAGTGCCTCGATGCCTATCAACAGACCGATGAAGCCTTCGCCAAGGTGGTCGAGCAGGCCAAGAATGCCGTTGACGGACAGTCGGCCGCGGTATGAGCCAGAACCCGTACCCCTACCTCGGATTCAACCCCGTCCCCGGCGCTCCTGACGATGTGGCGGGGCTGCGCGGGCAGATCGACACCGCCGCCGAGGCGGTCAAGGAAACCAACCAGCTGTTGAACAGCCTCCGCAACAGCAACGACAACGTCTGGCAGGGCGAGGGTGGCGATGCTTTCCGTGCCCATTTCGACGCCACCCTCGCCCAGGACCTCGGCTACGCCCAGAACTCGCTCGAAAAGGCCGTCGGACTCCTCGCCGAATGGCATACGAACCTTGTGAGCTTCCAGGACACCGCCAACGGCCTGGAAACCGAAGCCGCCGAGGCCAAAGGGCAGTACAACAGCGCACTGCAAACATTGCAGCAAGCTCGATCGAACACAGACCTGGGTCTGGGCAGCATGACCTTCACCGATCCAGTCGAGTTGCAAGCCGCACAGACCCGCCTCAACGCCGCCACCGCCCAGGTCAATGCTGCCGTCGCAGCAGTCAACACGTGGGAAGGGAACGTCGATTCGATCATCCGCCGCGCACGCGAACTCGAAAGCACACATGACGGCTTGGCCCGGCGGATCGCCAGCGAACTGGATGCGGCCGCAAAGGATTTCGCGCCCAGCGCGCCGGACAAGAGCATCTGGGACAGGATCACCGACGCCGTAAAGTCTCTGGGCGAATGGATCGATAAGCACCGCGAGGTAATCCATCAAGGACTCTCAATTATCGCTGCGGTCGGCAGCGTTATCGCCGTCTGCACACCCCCGCCTTTTGACATCATCGGGTTCGCGGTCGCGGCAGCCGCAACCGGCGGCCTGTTAGCACTCGATCTATCTGATCCGGAAATACGACAAGGCCTCGCGAACGGTGAACTCGACGCATGGAAAAGGGTTGGGCTGGACTCCCTGGGGATTGCGCCCGTCGGAGGTGCCGGTATTTCCTCATTGAAGGTCGGGTGGAATCTATTCAAGGGCGGTGAGGCTGTTGCGGCGGGTACGCATGCCGCGCAGGCAGTTCGCGTTGGTGAACGGTTCGGTGCTGCAGCATATAATGCTTTGACGCACGAGCCCCTTATGTCGTCGAAGATCGTCGGTGGTCTCGGGGTATCAAAGGCTGCCGAGTTACTGCATCTCAATGGTGCCGCGACCAAAGTGTTGCAATTCACCGGCGTTGCTGGGCCGTATGCGTCCGTTTCCGGTGTTGAGACGGTAGATATTTTTGCTCGCTCGGGTAAGGCGGTGTCCGCTATTCTGAACCCTGTGCTCGGAGGCGACTGATGGTAGAAACTGAAATTTCTGTAGATTTCTCAATTAATATCGACATCCCGCAGGGCTTTATGGAGCTTCCCCTCGGCACCATCAATGAATCCATTGCTCAAGCGGATTCGCTGTTCGGTTCGCTAGGCGCTGGCACAATGACTTCTGCGGCTCCCGCAGTGCTCCAGGCCTTGAGGGTCCTTCTTTCCCGCCTCGCGCAGGTCAACACCGTATACTGCGCCCTCGGCAGGCACGTATCTGCTGGTGGGCAGCAAATCTCGTCGACACTGACTATTTCGTTGACTGAGTACGGCGAGCAGAGAAATCCAAGGCTGACACTCGGTGACGTGCTCACCGGCAGACGGGCTGCCGGTGAGAAATTCAAGAATGTCGAGTTCGTCGAATTACCGGCGCGACCCATCCTGTTGGTAGACCGAGTGAAACTCGCGCCAACTCCTGAGCTGCCCGCGTACGACACCTCCAAGGCTCAACAGGAGGTATACCAACTCGAGGCGGTTATTCCCTCGCCGGATGGTTCGGCTATCGCGGTTATCGACCTGTCTACGCCGTTTGTAGATAGCGGCGAAGAATATCTTTCGATGGTTGCCGCAATGGCGGCGTCGATAGAGTTTCGGATATTACCCAGGCGGTCTATTGGTCCGTCATCATTGGATCTGTAAGGGTTGGCGATGTCCCGCGATGGAGATTCTGGGATTCCCCCTGCGATGTCTTGTCCTGCGACCAGGGCAGCGGCGCGGAACGGGGTGTTCGTTCGTTGGTCGTTGCTTCTGTTCGGCTTGGCGTGCCTGGCATTGACTGCCCTGCTGATCGATCGTGGAGAGGGGATCGAGTCCGCGACTCTGTCGGCGCTTGTCGGTGTTACCCGGAACCTTGCCGCTGCCGGAATGACGGTAGGTCTCATCTTCGGTGGAGTTCTGCTCTGGATAAACCGCAGAAGACGACGAGCGCTCAAAAGGAACCCGTGGGTTGTCTGGCGAATGAACTACGTCACTACTGGGCGTTACGAATGGGTGGAATTGCTCGACCCGAACGGCCAACCGGTCTCCGCCCTGATCTTGAGCACGTGGCCCAAAGACATAGGCAAGGTCTTCAATCACAACACATCCGAGGTGTGGTTCGCGGGGGACCCTACGAAGTACGGAGTGATTTCCCGACCTGGCGGCGGTGACCTTCGATACGCATACCTCTCGAAAACCCGACCAGTACCGCGGTGGACTTTCCGGACGAACAATCCAGAAGGTGAAGTCGGCCGAGATACGCCGTCACCGACTTCTCTGGCGCGTGAGCTGACACGAGAACGCGGTCGCGTGATGATGAAGCCGGTTGGCGAATCGGCGGGGGTGCGGCACGGTGGCTCACAAGACACTCGTTATCCGTCACCCCGCCTGCTCCGGCGAGCCTTGGCCTTCGCCATTGATTGGGCACTACACCTCGGCATCGGGCTCGGCTCGGCGATCGCCGTCAGTCCCGAGTTTTCGGTCGAGGCCGCTACCCGGTTTGATTGGAAGCATCTCGGTGTGAGTCCGATCGTCGCGCTGGGGTTCTGGATGCTCTCGTCGGCAGCCGACCGCGTCGGTATGCAGGCGATCTTCCACACGACCGTCGGCAAGGCCGTATTCGGATTGCGCGTCATCCGCCCCGACGACGGAACCTTCCCCTCGCTCGGACGACTGTTCGCCGTGTGGTTGGTGGATCTGTATCTACTGCTGGCGTTTCCGATCGCGCTCGTCGGCAACTCCGATTTACCGGGGCCGGACAGGGTCGAGGACTATTTCCTGCCGGCCGTACGAAGACGAGATATACGGGCACCTCGCTGATCGCGAGATCGCAAGGCATTGCGTGTGTTTCGCGATCGATCCGATTCGAAGCTGCTGGCAGGCGCCGCTCGCGTGCCATCCGATGCCAAAGCGCGGGCCGAGCAGTGCGCGGTGCTGGCTGGGTTGACGTTGACCGATGTCATCACCATCAGCGACGCCAGCAGCCGCGATGAAAACACCCCGAAGGCCGGTGCGGCGGATTCGTTCCAGCTGGGACCGGGGCACCAAGACGGTGACCTTCACGGTGAAGGTCACCTGGGGTCTCGGCTGAGTTACTGCCAGTTGGGCAGTGTGACGACCTGCGCGGCGTAGGAAAGACCCGCACCGAAGGCGATCAGCAGCGCGGTGTCGCCCGGCTTGGACTCACCGTTGCGCAGCAGTGCCTCCATGGCCAGCGGAACCGAGGCGGCCGAGGTATTTCCGGTCTCCTCGATATCGTTGGCCAGCGCGCAGTGCTCGGGCAGTTTCAACACCCGGGCCATGATCTCGATGATCCGGCCGTTGGCCTGGTGCGGGATCATCGCGTCCAGGTCATCGGTGGATAGGCCCGCGCGATCGATGGCATCGCGGCACACCTTCTCCAATGAGTGTGCGGCCCAGCGGAATACCGCCGTACCCTCCATGGCGAGGTAGGGCCGCACCGCGTCCAGGCCCTTCTCCTCGATTTCGCGGAAGAATTCGGTCCAGTCCTTGTCCTGCCGGATCGCATGGTGCTGGGTGCCGTCCGAACCCCAGACCGTCGGGCCGATGCCCTGTTCCTCGGACGGACCGACCACCACCGCGCCCGCGCCGTCGGCGAACAGGAATGCGGTGGAGCGATCGGCCGGGTTGACGGTGGCGCTCAACTTCTCGACCCCGATGACCAGCACATGCTGCGCGGTCCCGCAACGCACCAGATCCGAGGCCAGCGCGAGAGCGTGACAGAACCCGGCGCAGCCCGCCGAGACATCGAAGGCCGCCGTCCCGTTCATCCCGAGCTCGGTCGCGATCCGCGGCGCGGCGGCCGGGGTCAGCAGCAAGTGGGTGGAGGTGGCCACGATGACGCAGTCGACCTGATCGACTTCGACGCCGGCGGATTCGAGTGCGCCGCGCGCGGCCGCGACACTCATCGACTGGATCGTCTCCGTCTCCGAGGCGAAGCGCCGCGTTTTGATTCCGGACCGGGTGCGGATCCACTCGTCACTCGAGTTGATGGGTCCGGCCACCTCGTCGTTGGTGACGACTCGAGCGGGGCGGTAAACGCCGAGCCCGAGGATCGCGGTGTGCTCAGCCCCTGTTGTCTGGGCGATTCGAGCAGCCATTATGCGTCTCCTATGTACCTGCGGCGGCGCCGCCGGGGTGTACCCCGAAGCATCGAAATGAGTCCCTCATCGGCCGGCCGCCTACTTCAGCGTAGACATGAGGCCCCCTCATATTAGCTGGTGCCGCGCGCATTGGGAGTGCGTATTCTCACATTTGGCGGGTATACCCTCGAAGTACGCCCTGTGGTGCGGCGCTGCCGCAATTAGTGATTCGAGGACACCATGCTCGGACTCGGGATTATCGGGTGGATCATCATCGGCGGTCTTGCCGGCTGGATCGCCAGCAAGATCATGAAGACGGATGCGCAACAGGGCATCCTCCTCAACATTGTGGTCGGTGTGGTCGGAGGTCTACTAGGCGGATTCCTACTCAAGTTGCTCGGCGTCGACGTCGAGGGCGGCGGATACTGGTTCAGCTTCTTCACCTGCCTCGGTGGCGCGGTGATTCTGCTGTACCTGGTGAAGCTATTCACCGGTCGCAAAGTCGTGCACTGAGCGCGGTATTGGATTCGCGGCGTCTGCGGGCCCTGTGTGGTTACGCGTGCTGCCTTCTGCGGGCCTGACGCAAACGTCGCGGTGTTGGTTTTGCGGCGTTTTGCGGGCCCTGTGTGGTTACGCATGCTTGCTTCCTGCGGGCCTGACCCAAACGCCGCAGCGTTGGTTTTGCGGAGTTCGCGGGCCCCGCGTGGTTACGCGTGCTGCCTCCTCCGGGCCTGACCCAAACGCCGCAGCGTTGGATTTGCGGCGTTTGCGGGCCCTGCGTGGTTACGCGTGCTGCCTCCTCCGGGCCTGACCCAAACGCCGCCGTGCCGCATGCTCGGTTCCCGTAAGGTGTGAACGCTTGCGCCGACCTATCGTTGAGGGGCGCAAACCGTCGCATCGAGCACGAAAGAGGAGCCTGTGGCACGCCGTCCCACCCCGCCCGGCACGCCCGAAACGACCGGAGTCGGCCATATCGTCGATCTGGTCCGGGCCGCGATTCCCCCGCTGCATCCCGCTGGGCTGCCCTTCGTCGCGACGCCGCTCGCGGTGGCGGTCATCGGGGGTAGGCGTAAGTGGGTGCGTCGTACGGGGCTGCTGGCCGCCGCGGCCTGCGCCACGTTCTTCCGGCATCCGAACCGGGTGCCGCCGAACCGGGCGGGCGTAGTCGTCGCTCCGGCCGACGGTGAGATCGCCTTGGTCGATACCGCGGCTCCGCCCGCGGAACTCGGCCTCGGCGATGCGCCGCTGCCGCGCGTGAGCATCTTCCTTTCGGTGCTCGACGTCCATGTGCAGCGCACCCCGATCTCCGGCACCGTGCGCAGCGTGCTGCATCAGTCCGGTCAGTTCCGTTCGGCGGATCTGCCCGAGGCCAGTGCGGTGAACGAGCGCAACAGCGTGGTCATCGATACCGCCGGTGGCGCGCAGCTCGTGGTTGTGCAGATCGCGGGTCTGCTGGCGCGGCGCATCGTCTGCGACGCGCAGGTCGGTGACAAGCTGACCATCGGCGATACTTACGGCCTGATCCGTTTCGGCTCGAGGGTCGACACGTATTTCCCGGCGGGTACCGAATTACTCGTCGAACCCGGACAGCGCACGATCGGGGGCGAAACTGTGCTGGCCGTACTGTCTACCGACTCATGATGGAGCAGGCCCTGCCGACACCGCAGCGAAGGCGCCGGACCATCCGGCTGTTGCCGAGCATCGTGACAATCATGGCGCTGTGCGCCGGATTGTCCGCGGTGAAGTTCGCTCTGGACGGTAAGCTCGCCATCTCTTTGGCGATGGTCGGTGCGGCGGCCGTCCTGGATACCCTCGACGGTCGGCTGGCTCGGATGCTGAGCGCCACCACCAAGATCGGCGCCGAACTGGATTCGCTTTCCGATGCCATCTCCTTCGGCGTCGCGCCGGGTCTGGTGCTCTACATCGCGCTGCTGGACAGCAATAGCGCGGGCTGGATCATCGCGCTGGTTTTCACGGTCAGCATCGTGCTGCGCCTGGCCAGGTTCAACACCCTGCTCGACGACGACACCCGACCGGAATGGTCGCGCGACTACTTCGTCGGCGTCCCCGCGCCGGCGGCGGCATTGATCGCGCTGGTGCCGATCGGGTTGTACGTGCAGTTCGGTGACGGCTGGTGGGTCGGTTACTACGAGGTCGCGGCCTGGACCGTATTCGCGGCGGCGCTGGCGGTCAGCACGATTCCGACGCTGGCCATGAAGTCGGTATCGGTGGCGCCGCAGGCCGCAGCCGGGCTGCTGGTGTTGACCGCCCTTGCGGCGGCGGCGCTGGTCACCTTTCCGATCGTGCTGCTGCTGGTGCTGGTCGCGCTGTACCTCGGGCATATCCCGTTCGCCTGGCATTCACAGCGCTGGGTGGCCGCGCGTCCGGAAACCTGGCAGCACAAGCCATCCGAACGGCGGGCCCAGCGGCGCGCGCAGCGGCGACGGCCCGCACTGCGGCGGCCGGTGATCCGCGGGGCGAGCCGCCTGCGGCTGCGTAGTCCGGGTAAGGAAAGTCGGATGGACGACCTGTCCAACTGAACGTTTATCCGCTGTTGCGGGTTACCTGGTATTCGTTAAGGAATCGTCTAGGCCGCGCGGGAATGCTGCGGTAATGAGCAGTCTTGTGGCGCTTGGTGGTTTGGGAGTCTGGGGTTTCGATCTCGGGCGGGTTTTCGGGGGTGGCCGAACCATCGGATCGGCCACCGAACTCTCGAGGGCCGGGAGGATCCCGACCGGTACCGTCAGCTCCGGCGGCCGAGTACGGAAGAAGGTGGCGGTGGAACCGGATGGATTGCGCGAATTCCAGGCGCATCGCCCGCGCCTATTCGCACTCGCCTATCGAATGCTCGGCTCCGCGACCGAGGCCGAGGATGCGGTACAGGAGACCTACCTGCGCTGGGATGGCACCGATCGCATCACGATCCGCTCGGCCGAGGCCTGGTTGACCACTACGATCGTGAATCTCTGCCGCACCTGGCTGGTTTCGGCGCGGGCCCGCCGGGAGGCCTATGTCGGACCGTGGCTGCCCGAGCCGGTGCCGACCGCACGCGGTGAGCTCGGGCCGCTGGAGACGGTGGAGGAGCGCGAGCTGGTTTCACTGGCGCTGCTGACGGCATTGGAACGGTTGAGCCCGGTCGAGCGCGCGGTTTTCGTGCTGCGCGAGGCGTTCGGATACGCCCACCGGGAGATCGCGGACATGCTCGCGATATCCGAGGCCAATTCGCAGCAGATCTTCCGCAGGGCCGGGATCCGGGTGCGCGACGGCCGGCCGCGCTTCGATGTTCCGGCCGATCAGGCCCGCGAACGGATCGCACGTTTCCTCGACGCGGCGCGGATCGGGGATATCGAGGCTTTGGAGCGGATGCTCGCGGCCGATGTCGTATCGACCGCGGACGGCGGCGGCCAGGTCAAGGCTGCTCGGCGGCCGGTCGTCGGTGCGCCCGCGGTCGCGCGGTATGTGGCCGGATTGTTCCGCTGGGAAGTGCCGGGGATGGTGATCGTGCTGGAGGAGATCAACGGCGCGCTCGCGGTCGTCGTGCGGTTGGCGGGGGAGCCCGCGCTGGTCGTGGGCGTGGACACGCTCGACGATGTGGTGACCGCGCTGCGCTTGATCGTCAATCCGGAGAAGCTGTCCTATATATCGATACCGAGCACAAGCCGGTGATCCGCGACGGCGCACCGGATCTCGAATACGACTCGCTCAGCTATGCGCTGGGCAGCACGAATGACGCGGCGGGCGTGCCAGGGTGGCCGATTACGCGTATTCGGTTGCCACACCTCAGGATTCGGCGTGGTTGCGCTGGCCGCGGAACTGGCCGAGTCCCGGACGGTGCGGCACGTCCGTGAAAGCGTCAACTAACGGTTGACGAAGCCGGATCGTCAACCTATGGTTGACGCATGGCAATCAACGTACGACTCGACGATCTGATCGAGGGCATCAAGAAGGCACGTCCGGACAATGTGCTCGACCAACTCTCCGATGCAGTGGTCGCGGCCGGGCATCTTGACGAAGTGGCCGATCATCTGATCGGCCACTTCGTGGATCAGGCCCGCCGCTCCGGCGCCTCGTGGACCGATATCGGCGCCAGCATGGGCGTCAGCAAACAGGCGGCGCAGAAGCGGTTCGTGCCGAAGGGCCCTGGTGATCCGGCGGAGGCCGCGGCCATGGATCCCAATGCGGGCTTCGCGAAGTTCACCCCGCGGGCGCGCAAGATCGTGGTCGCCTCCCAGGAGGCGGCGCGCACCTCCGGGCATCCGGAGATCGCCCTCGGACATCTGGTGCTGGCCCTGCTGTCCCAACCGGAAGGCCTCGGTGCCCGGGAGATCGTGGCTCAAGGGGTGAAACTCGACGTGGTCCGGGACGCGGCGACAGCGGCTATCGCCCAACAGCCCGCCGATCCAGCGAATGTGCCCGCACTGATTCCATTCGGTCCCGAGGCCAAGAAGGCCCTGGAGCTGACCTTCCGTGAGGCACTTCGCTTGGGACACAACTACATCGGCACCGAACATGTCCTGCTCGCACTGCTCGAACAGGAGAACGGTTCCGGAATTCTGTCCGGTCTCGGCGTCGACAAGGTGAAGGCCGAAGCCGATCTGGTCGAACTGCTGTCGGTGATCGCCGCCGAGCAGTCATGAATGTCGGGGCCGCGTCCGCCGCCGGACGACGTCGAATTGCCTGGATAGTCATCGGCATTCGATCGACGCACGCGGCCAGGTCACGGCAGCGGCGGGCCATCCGGACACGCGGGATGTCGGTGCGGTGCGGCTCCGGGATCTGCTCGAACACCGTGCGCGCGTTGCCCCGTGATCGCGGCTCAGCTCTCCGGCACGTTGCGGGCGAGTTCGTCCAGCCAGGCGGCGGCGGAGGCGTCGCTCGGCGCGCGCCAGTCGCCGCGTGGTGAAAGTGAGCCGCCCGAACCGACTTTCGGGGCGTTGGGCAGGGTGGAACGTTTGAACTGGCTGGTCTGGATGAAGCGGCGCAGGAATTCGGCCAGCCAGCGTTTGATGGTCGGCAGATCGTAGGTGTTGCGCTGGTCGG
This sequence comes from Nocardia sp. NPDC049707, assembly GCF_040674855.1. NCBI lineage: Bacteria > Bacillati > Actinomycetota > Actinomycetes > Mycobacteriales > Nocardiaceae > Nocardia > Nocardia sp. NPDC049707. Next base: position 61,972 of record NZ_JBFANN010000034.1, read on the forward strand.
CCGGAATGAGGTCCGGCCAGCTACCGCGATCGCGCTCGGACCAGGCGTGCCGGGCCAGGTAGGCGACTCGGCTCGGACGGTAGCCGAAGCGCAGCAGGTAGTAGAGGTGGAAGTCCTGCAGTTCATAGGGGCCGACGGTGGCCTCGGAGCTCTGGCTCGGGGCGGTGGAATCGTGGCTCGGCACCAGTTCCGGCGAGATCTCGGTCCGTAGGATCGATGACAAGACCCGACCCGCCTCGGGTCCGAACTGATCGGTGTCGACCGCCCAGGCGATCAGATATTTGACCAGTGTTTTGGGGACCGACGCGTTCACACTGTAGTGCGCCATATGGTCGCCGACGCCGAAAGTGCACCAGCCCAGGGCGAGTTCGCTGAGATCGCCGGTGCCGACCACGAGTGCGTGGTGCTGGTTGGCGAGTCGGAACAGGTGCGAAGTGCGCTCGCCGGCCTGCACATTCTCGAAGGTGATGTCGTACTGCGGAACGTCGTCGGCGGCAGGATGATTCAGGTCACGCAGCATCTGGGTGGCGGACGGGCGGATATCGATCTCTCGGGCGGTCACGCCGAGCGCGTCCATCAGTGCGTGCGCGTCGCTGCGGGTGCGGGTGCTGGTCGCGAAGCCGGGCATGGTGTAGGCCAGCACATTCGTGCGTGGCAGCCCGAGCCGGTCCATGGTTTTGGCTGCCACGATCAGCGCCTGAGTGGAGTCCAATCCGCCGGAGACACCGATGACCACCCGCTGACTGCCCGTCGCGCGCAGGCGGGTGCTCAGGCCCTCGACCTGGATGTGATGCACTTCGGCGCAGCGCTCGTTGCGCGCGGCCGGATCGCTGGGAACGTAAGGGAAGCGCTGGATTTCGCGCCGCAAAGCAACCACGCTCGACGGGACCGGCAACTCCAGCTCGATGCGCCGCAGTCGGGCCAGACGGTCGCGGTGATCATGCACATTGTCGGCGAAACTGGTGGTGCGGATGCGATCCGCGGCCAGCCGCTGCAAGTCGAGATCGGCGGTGATCAACTGCGGCTGATCGCTGAACCGCTCGCCCTCGACGAGCAGGTCGCCGTTCTCGCACACCAGCGCCTGCCCGTCCCAGGCCATATCGGTGGTCGATTCACCGTGTCCCGCAGCCGAATACAGATAGGCGGCCAGATAGCGCGCGGAATGCGAGGTGCACAGCGCCCGCCGGTAATCGGCCTTGCCGATGACGATATTGCTCGCCGACATATTGACCAGCACCGTCGCACCGGCCAGTGCGGCAAATCCACTGGGCGGCAGCGGAACCCACCCGTCCTCGCAGATTTCCACGTGGAAGACGAAGCCGTCGAGATTGGTCGCGGTGAACAGCAGATCGGAACCGAACGGCACCCGCTGACCCGCGATCGTGATGTGGTCGTCCAAAGTTTCGCGCGCCGCCGCGAACTGGCGCTTCTCATAGAACTCGCGATAGTTCGGAAGATAGCTCTTCGGTGCGGCACCGAGCACGGCGCCGTGGCATACCGCGATCGCGCAGTTGAAAAGCCGACCCTGCGTCCGCACCGGCGCACCGACCACCAGCACCGTGTCGATATCCGCGCTCGCCGCGACCACCTGCTCGATTGCCGCTGCCACCGCATCGTCTAGGGCATCCTGGTGGAACAGATCGTCGGCGGTGTAGCTCGCGAGTCCGAGTTCGGGAAAAATCGTCAGCACCACGCCGTCGGCGGCCGCCTGCCGAGCGAGTTCGACTGTCCGCTCGACATTGAACGCGGGATCGGCGACCCGGACCCGCGGCACCGCGACCGCCACCCGCGCGAACCCGTGTCGATAGAGCGAGTCGAACGGCAATGCGGGCACCGGCGTCCCCCTTCGGGTTCGTAGCTCTTCCAGCATGCCGAAATCTACGCCCGCCCGCGCAGCCCCCCGCCCCAGCGCGGCCATTCCGCTTTGACTTTCGGTTCCGCCACGAGTGGTCCGCGATCGATATCGGTGACCAACAGCGGCAGCCGTGGCGCGAGTTGGTCGAGGACAGCCTGGGTGTGCCCGCCCTGCGCGGCCCGGTACTCGGGCATGGTCAGGCCGACGATCTGCAGGAACCGCAAGCGTCCGTGCGGTGTGTCGATGGCGCCGAGTTCCGGGTCGACGGTGAAGGCGACGGCGTGGATATCCGAATCCGGATGGTCCGCGGCGATCGGGCCGTTCGACTTGATGGTGTGACCAGGCGCGAACCAATTTCCGGATTGGAATACGAACCGGGCCAGATTCTGCAGGAATTTCGCGGGCCAGACCGGTGGTTCGGCATCGGCCGGGGTGCGCAGCAGCCGGAAGGTGAACTCGAATCCCCAACCCGATTTATCCGGGCTATCCCATTCCTTCCCATACAGCTGGGTCATGCCATAGCTGATGTAGTGCCAGTGTGGGACCGGTTCCGTGCGCGGATAGGCGCTGATGCCATCCAGCGGATCGGGCCCGCCGAGCGACCAGGGGACCCGTGTCCCCCAATGGCTGGGTGCGATGTCGTGGTACAGCGGCTCCAATGCGGCCTCGATAGCGTTCCAGCCGGGACTTTCACTCACCTGGACACCATAAGGTCGGCTCCGACCGAGTACTGCGCCACGTGGATCGCCAAGCCGTTGGCGGACAGCGGTTTGCTCATGGCGCGAGCTGGGCCGTGCCGCGGATTCTGGACTGGTCGGCCTGTCGGGAATGGGCTGCTCCGGTGCCCCGGTACGCTATAGCAATGGCGGATGACATGGATTCCGACCTAGTCGCGGGGGAACGACGCGCTGATCTCGAGCGTGCGCTGACCTATGTCTCCACCGAATCGCAACCCGATGGCAGCTATGTCATCAACGGCGACCTGCCGCCCGATGTCGCGCCGCCGTTCATTCGGGCGATCATGCGGGTGGAGGCGGAGTTGCTGCTGAACGATGCGGAACTCGTAACGGTCGATGGGGGTGAACCACGCACGCCCGAACAGCGTCGGGCCGATGCGTTCGTCGCATTGATCCTCCGGGTGGACGACCGCAGCTCGGCCTGAGCAGGTTCGACCGGCGCCGAGCTGCCAGGCGCGGACCTTGCACTCGGTACCCCTGAGTGCTAAAAAGGGCTTGGCACTCTCGACGTGTGAGTGCCAGGTCGGGACGGTGAGACCGGGTTCCATCGACACCCTCGGTCGTCCGTCGCGGGCACCGAACCTGGCCAGCGTAAATGGGGCGATCCAACCTGCGATCGTCCTGTGTGTCAGCCATACACATGGAGGATCTCAACAACGCCATGGCCAAGACAATTGCGTATGACGAAGAGGCTCGCCGCGGCCTCGAGCGGGGTCTGAACGCCCTCGCCGACGCGGTCAAGGTGACGCTGGGCCCCAAGGGTCGCAACGTTGTCCTGGAGAAGAAGTGGGGCGCCCCCACGATCACCAACGATGGTGTTTCCATCGCCAAGGAGATCGAGCTGGAGGACCCGTACGAGAAGATCGGCGCCGAGCTGGTCAAGGAAGTCGCCAAGAAGACCGACGACGTCGCGGGCGACGGCACCACCACCGCCACCGTGCTCGCCCAGGCGCTCGTACGTGAGGGCCTGCGCAACGTCGCCGCCGGCGCCAACCCGCTCGGCCTGAAGCGCGGCATCGAGAAGGCCGTCGAGGCCGTCACCACCAAGCTGCTCGAGACCGCCAAGGAGGTCGAGACCAAGGAGCAGATCGCCGCCACCGCCGGTATCTCGGCCGGCGACGCGTCCATCGGTGAGCTCATCGCCGAGGCCATGGACAAGGTCGGCAAGGAAGGCGTCATCACCGTCGAGGAGAGCAACACCTTCGGACTCCAGCTGGAGCTCACCGAGGGTATGCGCTTCGACAAGGGCTACATCTCGGGTTACTTCGTGACCGACCCGGAGCGTCAGGAAGCGGTCCTCGAGGACCCGTACATTCTGCTCGTCGGTTCCAAGGTTTCCACCGTCAAGGACCTGCTGCCGCTGCTGGAGAAGGTTATCCAGGCCGGTAAGCCGCTGCTGATCATCGCCGAGGACGTCGAGGGCGAGGCCCTGTCGACCCTGGTCGTGAACAAGATCCGTGGCACCTTCAAGTCCGTCGCCGTCAAGGCGCCGGGCTTCGGTGACCGTCGCAAGGCGCAGCTCGCCGATATCGCCATCCTGACCGGTGGCGAGGTCATCAGCGAAGAGGTCGGCCTCTCCCTGGAGACCGCCGGCATCGAGCTGCTCGGCCAGGCCCGCAAGGTCGTCATCACCAAGGACGAGACCACCATCGTCGAGGGCGCGGGTGACGCGGAGGCCATCAAGGGCCGCGTCGCGCAGATCCGCACCGAGATCGAGAACTCGGATTCGGACTACGACCGGGAGAAGCTGCAGGAGCGGCTGGCCAAGCTGGCCGGCGGTGTTGCGGTGATCAAGGCCGGTGCCGCGACCGAGGTCGAGCTCAAGGAGCGCAAGCACCGCATCGAGGATGCCGTGCGCAACGCCAAGGCCGCCGTCGAGGAGGGCATCGTCGCCGGTGGTGGCGTGGCCCTGCTGCAGTCGGCTCCGGCGCTGGACGACCTGAAGGTCTCCGGTGACGAGGCGACCGGTGCGAACATCGTGCGTGTCGCGCTGTCGGCTCCGCTGAAGCAGATCGCCTTCAACGCGGGCCTCGAGCCCGGCGTTGTCGCCGAGAAGGTGTCGAACCTGCCGGCGGGCCACGGCCTGAACGCCGACTCGGGCGAGTACCAGGACCTGCTGGCCGCCGGTGTCGCCGACCCGGTCAAGGTCACCCGTTCGGCCCTGCAGAACGCGGCCTCCATCGCGGCCCTGTTCCTGACCACCGAGGCCGTCGTCGCCGACAAGCCGGAGAAGGCCGCCGCTCCCGCCGGCGACCCGACCGGTGGCATGGGCGGCATGGACTTCTGAGTCCAGCCTCCTGGCAACACCTTTAGACCCGAAGGCCGGTCCACCATTGGTGGACCGGCCTTCGGCCTTTCCGCGGTCCGGCCGGGCGAGACCGGAGGGTGACTGACCCGGCTCTACGGCTAGGGTTTCTGGCTCCATCCCGAAGCGCGGGGAGCGGGGCACGCCGTCGGGGCACTCGAACTAGCCGCCGCGCTCGCCTCTCGGAGCGGACTAACAAAGCTGACCGCACGAGCGTTAACAGAAAATCACTCTTCGCAGCGCAGCCTGGAGCTCGCAAGGTTCCAGCCTGTCGGGCAGGCGATGGATCGCACTCCCGCAGGCGAGGAGGTTCTGCTGACTCACTATCAGCGTCTGCTTCCGTCGGGAAAGGACCAAGCTGGAGATCGCCGCTGATAGCCCGCATACATCATGCGAACGCCCCGCTGTCGGTTGAAGGTCGTCGCTGCCTTGTCGAGCGGTGCAGGACTCAGCCGATCGCACACGTGGCCACCGAGATGGGGATCTCCTGTGCGTCTGCCTCGAAGTGGGTAAATCGGTACCGCCGTTACGGCGAGGTCGGGCTACACGATCGCTGCTCGACTCCTCGCTGGCAGCCGACCGCGCGCGATTGGTACAGCGAATTATTTTGCCCACCAACATAAATCGGAATCTACCTATCTCGACGTGGCCGCGAATATCATGGCCACGAGAAGGGGCTACGGCGAAAGGTGTTGGGGCGTACGCCAATTCGATGCGGTGCTCAGGTCTTGCTTGGGGCGGTCGGTTGCTTTGCCGTTCCCGTCGGTCCTTGGGGGTTCGATTTGTTCGTTGGCGACTGTTTCGGGTGCGCTGTCGACCACCGGTGCGGCCGGATCGGGTTCGGCGACCGGTTCGACGGTCGAGGGTTCGGGATCCGCGGGTTCGTTTGCGGCCGATTCGGCGGCGAACTCCGCGGCGGCGGCGACGCGTAGGCGTTCGGCGAGTTCGTTGAAGATGTAGAAGTTGGGGACCTGGCCGACGGGGGTGAGGGAGATCCAGCTGCCGTCCACCTTCATGCGGACCAGACCGCTTCGGGCGTCGATCAATTGGATGCGTTCCCAGGTGTAGGCCCGGCTGTGGAAATAGAGCGCGGTCAGGTCGAGGGCGATTTCGCCGAAATGGACGGTCGCGCCGTCATCGATGGCGGCGACGGCACGGGGGAGTTGGGCCAGGGTGATGGCCGACTGGATGGCCCGGCCCCAGTCGCGCGCGTCGCCGAACAGGGTGTCGTCGAATGCGGCCTCGGCACCGTCGGGGCCCGACATTCGCAGCGAGTACTCGGTGGGGGCGGAATTCTGGAACGGGATGACCTGCTGGCGCACTTCGGCGGTGTTCCAACGGAATCCGGCCACCTGCTCACCGGAGCGGTACACGGTCATGCCGAAGTCGAATAAATCCAGCCGCGCCGCGCGGTGACGCCGATTGCGCCGCCCGCGCAGGAATGCCATCGCCCCGGGCACCAGGGCAAGGAGGCCGACGGCGAGCGCACCGGAATATGCCCCCACCGTGACACAGATAATCGCGACAGTCATGAACCCGCCCGCGACGATCCCACAGCCGCGCACAAAGGTATCGCTCGCCGGCGCCGGTAGAAAGGTCTGTCGGTGCGTGCCGAGCTTCTGATATTCGGCCATCAGGTGGATCAGCTGCGACAGTGGAACCTTTTGTGATCCGCCGGTTCCGACATCGCCCTGGATCGGAGTGGTCAATTGTCCCTCCATGAGGCGGTTTTCCTCCGCGGCGAAGCGTATGACACTCGGCCGAAGGTCGCCACTTCAGCCTCGTGCCCGATCAGTCGGCCGAGCTTACGTCACCGCGGCGGCAAACCTGCAATGGGTGCGGGCGTTTCGTTGCGATTTAGATCAAGTTGTCATCTGGCGAATTGCCCGATGGCCACCACACGCTGCAGGAATCGGCGGTTCGGATCAGATTCCGTCGACCGTCAGGACGCTGAACGGCATGGTCGGGGTGCCCGGCCCCATCGGCCCGCCCTTATCGAATTGGGAAGAGACAACCAGCGTTCGATCATTACTACGCACCAATGTGGTGGGAATGCGCAGCGACTCATCGGTGACCGTGCGTTCCAGCTCGACGGTCGCGCCGTCATCGGTGATCTTCCAGCGTGTAATGGTGTTGCTGGCATTCTGGGCCGCCCACAGCGTGCTGCCGTGCAATTCCAGCCCGTCACCATGTTTCAGATCGGCGCCGCGCATGGTCACCTTGCTAACCGGGTCCGGCGAATTCGCGGCGGTCGCAACGCGATACAGCGCACCGGCGTTCATGTCGACGATCAGCAGATAACGACCGGAATCGTCGGACACGATGCCGTTCAGGGTAAATGCGTCCGGCGCATGCGGGCTGATGGTGGTGCTCAGGTCGAATTGTGCTGTCAGATCCGACTTTCCGCCGTGTGCCACCGCGGCGGTGAGCTGCTCCGGGGTGACGCGGTAGACCACCGGCCGCAGACTGTCGGTCAGATATGCGCTGCCATCCGGGGTGATGGCCAGATCGTTGACCAGGCTCGGTCCGGTGCCGGTGACATCGAAGCGGGCGATCAGCGCCCGGCTGCCGGTGTCGTACACCGCGACCCCGGCGGACGAGTCGATAACCCACAACCGCCCTGCCGCATCGACCTTCAGGCCATTGGCGGTCGTGCGGCCGTCGGCCCCCTCGGGCAGGAAGATTTCGGCCCGCGCGGCGCCGGGCGTCGCGCGGTAGACGGCACCGTTGGCGTATGAGCCGACGTAGGTGTCACCGGTGCGGGGATCGACGGCGATGCCCTCCGGGTAGACGCGATCACCGGGCAGTTCGTAGGCGGTGCTGATGTGGGTGGCCGGTTGGCTCCCGCTGGTGGCCTCGGTCGTGGTGCCGCACGCCGCGACGGCGGTGCAGGCAACGGCGGTGGCGATGGTCGAGATGGTGCGGAACATGCTCGTGGCTCCTGGTAGTCGAACATCTGGTTGTATTCACATCTCAGAACGCGAACGAACGTATATTAGAACTCTAATCAACGTCAAGGGTCTAAGCAGAAGACGGGCAGTTACCATGCGGATATGACGTCCATGCACTCCTCCGAGCGCCTCGGCTCGTATATCAAGCGCGCCGAACAGGCCCTCAGCTCGGCGAAGAGTGCGGCGCTCAAACCGGCGGGCCTCACCGTTCCCCAGTACGGGGCCCTGCTGTTCCTCATCGAAAACCCGGGCATCAATGCCGCCGCGCTGGCCCGCCTGTGCGGGGTGACCCCGCCGACGATGAATACGATCCTGACGAATCTCCAGGACCGCGGCCTCATCGAGCGCACCCCGCACGCCTGGCACAAGAACGTCCTGGAGACTCGTCTCACCGAAGCGGGCGCAGCGCTGGCACAAGAGGCGGACGCGAGCGCCGTCCGCGTGGAACGCGCATTGGCCGGCGAATTCACCGCGGCCGAGCATGCCGCGCTGCGCGAACTGCTCGCCCGCTGCGCCGATATGCTCGACTCCATCCGCTCCGAATCCGCGCCGAAAAAATAGCTCCCGGGCGGCGGCAGCTGATTCAGCTACGTTTCGGCAGCAGACTCTCGAATGCGCTGTCCACCAACGCCCTCCGCTGGGCCTCGGTGCTCGGCAGCGCGTCGGGGGAGACACGGGCCAGTTGGTTGAAGCCGTGGTAAATGCTCACGGCGACAACAGCTCTGGTCCGCGCCTGCCCGGCGGTGAGCCCCATTTCGCGCAGCAGTTCCGCGACGTATTCGATGCGGCGGTCCGCGACTCGGCGCAATGTCGCGGCGACCGCCGCCTGGTCCGCCGAGGCCAGTAGTGCCAATTCGATGCGTCCGGTGGCCGCGTAGTCGATGACGTGGGCGAAGAGTCGATGCAATCGCTCGGCCGGGTCGGGCTCGACGCTGATCTCGGCGATCACATTGTCGGTGCTGCGCTGCTCCCAGCGCGCGAGTGCCGCGTCGATGAGGGCCGCGCGGTCCTTGAAGTGCCAGTAGAAGCTGCCCTTGGTGGTGCCGAGCCGCTTGGCGATGGGCTCGACGGCGACCGCCGCCAGGCCACCCTCTGCCAGCGCATCCAGCGCGGCATGTGCCCAGTCGGTGGCGCTGAGCCGCGTCCTCGCGGTCGCATCCCCTTGTGCCATTCCCGTACGCTACCGTATGGTCGTTCCATACGCTACCGTATGGGTTATTGGAGGAATGCGATGCCGACTTATGTGCGAGTCGAAATTCCCGAACGCGCGGCCTTGGCGCGCTCGTCGGGGACCGATTGGGATTACATCGATTCCTACGAAATTGCGTTGCCGCCCGGCGCGCCGACCGATCCTCGGGAATGGACCCGAAAGATATTCTTCGGCAAGCCTTTTCCCGATCGCGAAAGCGATGAGCATGAGCACGTGACCGCCGATGTGATGACGGTCCTCGATTTTATCGTCTCGGTTCTCGTCGACGGCGGCACGGTCACCATCACCTCGCTGGTCAAATATCGAAACCGCTGGGGCCGAAGGTATTTCGCCGTCGTGCGGCCATTCCATCGTCGACTCGTGCCATGGATGCTCGCGCGCGCCGCCCGCGGTTTCGCCGCCGCCCGCTGACGCGCCCCGCCCAACGGATGCGGCGACGACTACGCGCGATAGTCGTAGGCTGAACCCATGTCCGGCGACATACGCGGTGTGCTCTACGACATCGACGGCGTGCTGGTGACTTCTTGGCGCGCGCTCGGCGGTGCGGTCGACGCCGTGCGTCGCGTGCGCGAAAGTGGTTTGCGCCGAGGGTTTCTCACCAATACCACGTCTCGCACCTGCGACGAGATCGCCGAGCGGCTGCGGGATGCCGGATTCGAGGTCGATGCCGCGGAGATCGTCACCGCCGCCCGGCTCACCGGCGAGTATGTCGGCCGCCGCTACCCGGATGCGGCAGTCTGGGTGCTCAATCACGGTGATATCGAGACCGACCTCGCCGAGTTGAGACTCGACGACGAACATCCGGATGTCATCGTAATCGGCGGCGCCGGTGCGGAATTCACCCATGATGCGCTGAGTCGGGTGGCCGAACTGATGCTGGACGGTATCCCGGCTGTGGCGATGCACAGCGGCCTGACCTGGGCCACCGAGACCGGACTCCGCATCGATGCTGGCGCGTACCTGCCGGGTCTGGAGGCGGCGGGCAATGCCGGGATCGTGGTGGTCGGCAAGCCCGCGGCGGCCGGATTCCATACCTGCGCGGACCTTATGGGCCTCGATCCGGCCGAGGTGCTGATGATCGGTGACGATTTGCACTCCGATGTGCTTGCCGCCCAACAGGTCGGTATGACCGGAGTTCTGGTGCGCACCGGCAAATTTCGGCCCGCCGTTCTGGCGGCGGCCTCGGCGGCACCGGATCACGTCATCGATTCCGTGGCGGAACTGCCCGCGTTGTTGAAAGGGCTGTCGAAAGAATTATTCTAAAAATAGTCCTTCAAAAGATTTCGGCGTGCCGAACCCCTTGGTATCCTCCGTTGTGGCAAACAGCCAGTGAAGATCATCGTCGTGGCAGTGAGATCGGAGATCGGCGGACCACAAGCGCAATAGCAACCGCGCGGCCAACTTTCGGCTAACGACTATTCTGCTGAAGGTTGATACAAAGGGCCCGATCCATGACGAGGGGATCGGGCCCTTCGGTATTGTCTGCCCCAATGTCACAGGATGCGAATACGGGACGAATGTATGCCGGGCAACCCGTAGAGGACCGGCAACGTCAGCGGCGTGCGCGTTTTCTGGAATCGGGCCTGACGGTCTTTGCGCGCGACGGCTACGCCAATAGTTCGGTCGGCGCTATCTGTAAGGACGCCGGACTCTCCTCGAGGCAGTTCTATGAGGAGTTCACCGGCCGCGAATCCCTCCTACTCGAGCTCTACGAGCAGATCGACAGGGAATCGCGCGAAGCGGTGACCGCCGCCCTCGAGAAGAAATCCGATGCGACCGCACTGGAGACCATCGATGCCTCGGTGCGCGCCTACGTCGGATCCATCGGCTCCGATCCGCGCAAGGCGCGGGTGGCACTGGTGGAGGTCGTCGGCGCTGGGCCGAAGGTCGAGAAGTTCCGGCTGGAGTTGCGTCGCGTCTGGGGCTCGCTACTCGCCAGCGCTGCGGAGGATGCGGCCCTGCACGGCGAAATCCCAACGGGCGACTACGAGATGCGGGTGCTCGCCATCATCGGCGCGGTCAACTACGTGGTGGATTCCTGGAGCGGTTCGGATCCGCGACCGCCACTAGATGACGTGATCCGGGTGCTGAGCCGCGTGATCATGGGTGCGGTCGGCGCGTAGTTCCGCCCGAGCGTCGGCTAGCGTGCGCTCTATGGAGACGGTTCCGATCCAGATGCCGGACGGCACCACCGTACCGGTGCGGCTGTTTCCGGCGACCGGGGCGCATCGGCATCCGGTACGCCCCGATGCGCCGCGTCCGGTGGTGGTGATGGTGCCCGGCCTCGGTGTTCCGGCCGGTTACTACGAACTGTTCGCCCAGGGGCTGGCCGCGCGCGGCTTCGATATCGCGATCGGTGAGCTGCGCGGCGCGGGTGACAGTCGCCCGCGCCCGAGCGCCGCGAGCACCTTCGGCTACCACGAGTTGGTGTCGGTCGACTTCCCGGCGATCTTCTCGGTGGTGCGCGACCGTTTCCCGGAGAGCACCCCGTATCTGCTCGGCCACAGCATGGGCGGTCAACTCGCGGTGCTGTACGCGTCGCGGATCCGGGGCCGCTTGGGCGGGCTGATCCTGATCGCCTCTGGTACCCCGTATCACCGTGGGTTCCGGGGCATTTCGGGGCCCGGCATGTTGGCCGGCGCCACGGCCGTGTCGCTGACGGCCAATCTGGCCGGTTTCTGGCCCGGCGACCTGATCTCGCTCGGCGGCTTCGGACGCCAGTCCAAGGTGCTGATGTCGGACTGGGCCCGGCTGGCCCGCACCGGCCGTTTCGTGCCGGTCGATGCGGATATCGACTACGAAGAGCGGATCGCCAGACTGAAGCTGCCGGTGCTGTCCATCACCATGACCGGCGACGACGTCGCACCGAGCAGTTCGGCCGCGCACTTGCTGGCCAAGATGCCCGCGGCCGAGGTGACCACCTGGGAGCAGCCGGAACCGTTGGGGCACAACGGCTGGATCCGTCGGTACCGCAGCACGGTCGATCAGATCGAGAAGTGGCTGCGGGACCGCTGATCGGACGGCGCCGCTAGGTGTCGAAGGCGCTAAGTGTGGTCGGCGATTTCGCAAGAGATCGGCCCGGTGCAACCTGGGCAGGGTGCACCGGGCCGATCGGACGTGATTACGCGGACGGCTCCATCAGCATCTGGGTGAAGAACTCGTAGATGAGTCCGGCCTGGAACGCCGACTGCTTGTTGTCGGCCGCGCCGCCGTGGCCACCCTCGATATTCTCGTGGTACCAGACGGTGTGGCCCTGTTCCTCCAGCAGCGCCGCCATTTTGCGGGCGTGCCCCGGGTGGACTCGGTCGTCGCGGGTGGAGGTGGTCAGCAGGATCGGCGGGTAGGACGCGTCGGCGCGCACGTTCTGGTAGGGCGAGTACTTGCTGATGTACTCCCACTCCTCGGGCTTATCCGGATCGCCGTATTCGGCTATCCAGGACGCACCGGCCAGCAGCAGGTGATATCGCTGCATATCGAGCAGCGGGACCTGGCAGACAATGGCGCCGAACAGTTCCGGATAGCGCGTCAGCATGACGCCCATGAGCAGGCCGCCATTGCTGCCGCCGACGGCACCCAGCTGCTCATGTGTGGTGATGCCGCGGGCCACCAGATCCTTGGCGATCGAGGAGAAGTCCTCATAGACCTTGTGCCGGTTGGCCTTCTGCGCCGAGGTGTGCCACTGGGGGCCGTATTCGCCGCCGCCACGGATATTGGTCATTACCCAGGTGCCGCCGCGTTCCAGCCAGCCCATGCCGGAGGCGCCGCCGTAGCCGGGGGTGCGGGATACCTCGAAGCCGCCGTAGCCGGACATCACCGTCGGACCGGGAGTGCCCTTTCGGTCGCGATGGCGGATCACGAAGTACGGCACCATGGTTCCGTCATCGGAACGCGCGAAGAACTGCTCGGTCTCGATGCCGTCGGCATCGAAGAAGCCCGGTTCCTGTTTGAGTTGTTCGGTCCGGCCGCCGACCGCGCTGGCGAGCAGCGTGGCGGGAGTGGTGAATCCGCTTGTGGTCAGCATGAATTCGTCGCCGCCCTCGAGCGGGTCCAGATTCATCACGCTGGTGGTCGCCATCGGCGGGGTATCGGCGAGTGGCTCCGTGTGCCAGCCGTCCGGGCCGGGCGTGAGGACGTAGAGCTTGGTCTGCACGTCCTCGAGGGTGATGAGCAGCAGATGGTTCTCGGTCCAGCCGTAGCCGTGCAGCGAGGTGTGCGCGTCCGGGGTGAAGATCACCTCGAATTCCCGTGCGCCGGAAAGGAATTTCTCGAAGTCGATGGCCAGCAGCGCACCGGCGGGGTAGGTCTTGTCCCCGATTTCCCACGGCGACTTCAATCGCACCAGGAACCAATCCTTGTACCAGGATTCGCTGGCGTCGGTCGGCACCTCGAGATGCCGCAGACTGCCGTCGCTTTCGAGCAGGTACACCTCTTCGTTGAAGAAGTCGGTGGCACGGCCCACGAAATGCCGTTCATAGCCGGGCGTGCGGTCATAGCCGGCCGAGATCGAGACATCGCCTACCTCGCCCTCGAATACCGTTTCGGCCTCGGTGATCGGGGTGCCGCGCCGCCAGCGCTTGGCGATGCGCGGGTAGCCGGAATCGGTGAGCGAACCCGGACCGAAATCGGTGCCGACGTACACCGAGTCGATATCGATCCAGCGGATATCGGATTTCGCCTCGGACAGGAAGTAGCCGCCGTCGGCGGGATCGATGAATTCCCTTGTTTCGATATCGAATTCGCGCACGACCTTGGCATCCGCGCCGCCGCGGGACAGGCTGATGAGCGCACGCGACTGTTCCGGCCGCAGCACCGCGGCACCGCCCCACACCCAGTTCTCGCCCTCCGTGGTGCCGAGCGCGTCCAGGTCGATCAGCACATCCCAGTCCGGCGCTTCCTTGGCGTATTCGGCGAAGGTGGTGCGCCGCCACAGCCCGCGCGGATGTTCGGCATCGCGCCAGAAGTTGTAGAGCCAGTGGCCGCGCCGGCCCGGGTAGGCGATCTTGGTATCGGTGTCGAGCATGTCCAGGATGCGGTGCTCGAGCTCGGTGAACCGATCGGAGCTGGCGAAACGCTCGACGACCACCTCGTTGTGCGCGCGGGCGAAGTCGAGGGCCCGCTCATCGGTTACTTCTTCGAGCCACAGGTAGGGATCGGTCACAGTGTGTTCAACGCCCGTCATGTCCACATTGTTGCCGAGCGGCCGTTAAATGTGAGATACCCCCCGAAGAATCGGGCAATTCGGGCACACTGTTACCGGTTGCCCAACATGTGTCAAGGTGTGACATCCGTACCGGTCGGCTCAGTAGGACCGCTGCTCCGATACCGATCCGAGTGGAAGGTGGTCGGGTTTGCCACAGTTTCTCTGGGAGCAGCACTGCTGCCTGCCATTATCGCATTCCGCGCGAATCTCGGATCTGGCACGCTATCCGCTCGGGTCGTATTTATCGGTGAACGTCGGTTATTCGCGGCAGTCGACCGCGGATTCGCTGGCGCTGCTGCACAAGTTCCGCCGGGATGCGCTGGGCGACGATCGCTTCCGGCTGGTCGAGCGGTTCGCCGATATCGGTGCCGCCGACACCATTTCGCTGGCCTTCGACCTGGAGGATTCCGGACCGCTCGGCGGTGACCCGGATAACCTCGAGATGTTCTACGAACTGGGCGTCCGTTCGATGCTGCCGACCTACAACCACGCCAATGCGGCCGGCTGTGGCTGTTTGGATACCAGCGACACCGGGCTCACCGCTTATGGCCGAGATCTGGTGCGCAAACAGAACGAGGTCGGCATATTCGTCGACGGTTCGCACTGCTCCCGGCGCACCGGGCTGGACCTGGCCGAATGTACCGGGGTTCCGATGATCTACAGCCATTCCAATTTCGCGGCACTGTGGACGCATCCGCGCAATATCACAGATGAACAGGCGCTGGCCTGTGCGCGCACCGGCGGAGTTATCGGTATCAATGGCGTGGGAATCTTCCTGGGGCAGAACGCGGTCGATGGCCGGGCCGAGCGGGTGGCGGCCATGGCCGCGCATATCGAATACGGCGTGGAGCTCGTCGGGATCGAACATATCGGCATCGGGTCGGACTACTCCTTCGATGCCGAGGATTTCAATGACATGCTCACGCAGGACCCGGGTGCGTTTTCCGACGCGTATACGAAATGGGGACCGCTGCAATGGGTGCCGCCGGAGGACCTCTTGGGGGTCGACGAGCAACCCGGGCTGGACGCGGTACTCGCCGATCGCGGATTCGGCGCGGCCGACCGAGCGGCGGTATTCGGCGGCAACTTCGCCCGGGTCGCACAGCAGGTCTGGCGCGACTAGCGCGCTGGCTCAGGCGCCGAGGTGTTCGGCTGCGACGCGCTTGGGGACGACCATCCGCCACGCCTCGATGACCAGTTCCGTCAACTCCGCCTCGTCGATGGCATCGAGGCGCACCCGGACCCAGTTGTATCGCTCGTCGCGCGGCAGTGGCATCAAGAACTTGTCCGGCTCACCCGTGACCAGCGCCACTCGCTCCTGCTTGGGAAAGGCGAAACCCATCCGGGTCTCGTCCGTGGACAGCGCCAGGTACACGATGCGGCCAACCCGGAACTTGACCCGGTCCCGCACCAGCGCCTCGGTCGTTCGCGGCAGGCTCAGCGCGATCCGGCGTACGTCATCGGAGGTCACCACCGGCCCAATTATCGTCAGCCGGGCCGAACCGTCCGCGGTCGCCATCGTGTAAATAATGTTCACCGCGCTGACGATTCCGCCTGGTGCGCGCACCGATAGGTGCACATTCGGCTCGAGAGTCGATCGCTATCAGTGCTGCTGGCGGAGTGCGGGGTTTAGTTCACCCCACCGTGTGTCGCAGCCGCCAGCCTAGGTGTCGCGGCCCGTTGCAGTTACCCGGTCGCAGGAAAGTCGCGGTGCCATGTGGCGCGCGTCTCATAGTTGCAGGGGGACGGTGGGTGAAGTTTGCTCCACGGAGTTAGGCTCGACGACGTGACTTCCCATTACGACGTTGTCGTTCTCGGTGCCGGACCTGGCGGTTATGTCGCCGCCATCCGCGCGGCACAACTTGGCCTCCGTACCGCGATCGTCGAGCAGAAGTATTGGGGTGGTGTCTGCCTCAATGTTGGCTGCATCCCTTCCAAGGCGCTGCTGCGCAACGCGGAACTCGCGCATATCTTCACCAAGGAAGCCAAGACCTTCGGCATCTCGGGTGAGGTGAACTTCGACTTCGGTGTCGCGTTCGACCGCAGCCGCAAGGTCGCCGACGGCCGGGTCAAGGGCGTCCACTTCCTGATGAAGAAGAACAAGATCGACGAGTTCGACGGTAAGGGCACCTTCACCGACGCGAACACCCTCTCGGTCGCCCTGTCCAGCGGCGGTACCGAGACGATCACCTTCAGCAATGTCATCATCGCCACGGGCACGGTCACCAAGCTGCTGCCGGGCACCTCGCTCAGCGCGAATGTGGTGACCTATGAGGAGCAGATCCTCACTCGCGACCTGCCCGGTTCCATCCTCATCGTCGGTGCGGGCGCGATCGGCATGGAGTTCGGCTACGTCCTGAAGAACTACGGCGTCGACGTGCGCATCGTGGAGTTCCTGGACCGTGCGCTGCCGAACGAGGACGTGGACGTCTCCAAGGAGATCACCAAGCAGTACAAGAAGCTCGGCATCACGATCACCACCAGTGCGGCCGTGCAGTCGATCGACGACGACGGTTCGAAGGTCACCGTGTCGATCAAGGACAACAAGACCGGCAACTTGGAGACGGTCACCGTCGACAAGGTGCTGCAGGCCGTCGGCTTCGCGCCTCGGGTCGAGGGCTATGGCCTGGAGAACACCGGTGTCGCGCTCGAGCGCGGCGCCATCGTCATCGACGACAATATGCGCACCAATGTGCCGCACATCTACGCCATCGGTGACGTGACCGCGAAGCTGCAGCTCGCCCATGTCGCGGAGGCCCAGGGCGTCGTTGCCGCGGAGACCATCGCCGGTGCGCCGACGGTCACCCTCGGCGACTACCGGATGATGCCGCGTGCCACCTTCTGCCAGCCGCAGGTCGCCAGCTTCGGTCTCACCGAGCAGCAGGCCAGGGACGAGGGCTACGACGTGAAGGTCGCCACCTTCCCGTTCACCGCCAACGGCAAGGCGCACGGCCTCGGTGATCCGACCGGTTTCGTCAAGCTCGTCGCCGACGCCAAGTACGGCGAACTGCTCGGCGGCCACCTCATCGGGCCGGACGTCTCCGAGTTGCTGCCGGAGCTGACCCTGGCTCAGAAGTGGGACCTGACCGTCAATGAGCTGACCCGCAACGTCCACACCCACCCGACGCTGAGCGAAGCGCTGCAGGAAGCGTTCCACGGCCTCGCAGGCCACATGATCAACTTCTGATCCGTATCGAAGGCGGTGGTGTTCGGGCCGAAAAGGTCTGGGCACCACCGTTTTCCGTTGGAGCGCAACATGCGACGCAAGTGGTTGATCGGTAGCGCGCTGGTACTCGTGGTGGTGCTGGCGCTGGTGGTCGGCGGCTATTACCTGATGAACTCGCGCACCTTCCAACTGGCGGGGCGGTTGGTGAACCGGGTCGATACGACCGACAAGGTGGTTGCGCTGACCCTGGACGACGGGCCGACCGACAAAGCGCCCGAAGTGCTGAAAGTTCTTGCCGAAGCCGGTATTCCGGCTACCTTCTATCTCATGGGCCGCGATTTGGCCGCACATCCGGAGTATGGCAGGGCCATCGCGCAGGCCGGTCACGAAATCGGCAATCACACCTATAGCCATCGCCGCATGGTATTCGTCTCCGGCGATACCGTCCGCGACGAGATCGAACGAACCGACGCGGAAATCGCGAAAACCGGTTACCAGGGCCCGATTACCTTCCGCCCGCCCTACGGCAAGAAGCTCTTGACCCTCCCGAAATACCTCTCCGACCACGACCGCACCACGATCACCTGGGATGTGGAACCAGACTCGGGTAAACAGGCGAGCATCGACGCCATCGTCGCCGAGACCGTCGCCGAGGTACGGCCGGGTTCCATTGTCCTACTGCACGTCATGGGCCAGTGGAATGAACCCCTTGCCGCCATCCCGCGCATAGTCGGCGAACTCCGTTCCGCGGGTTATCAATTCGTCACGGTGTCGGATCTGCTGAAGCACTGAGGTCAGAGCATGCCGTAGGCATGGGTGGGGGTCAGGCGGACGAGAGCGCGGTGGTCGGTGACCATGGCCTTGCGGTATTCGTCCCAGTCGGGGTGCTCGCCCGAGCCCGCTCGGTAGTACGCGACCAGTTCGTCGACGGCGGCGTCATTGGGGTCGGCGGCGACCGGGGTGAGGTCGACCGTGCCCTCGATGACGGCGTAGGCGTAGAAGTCGTCGCGGGTGACGTGGATGGCGGCCCATGGATCGCGCACCAGGTTGTGGTACTTGGCCCGGTCGGCGGTGATGGAGATGCGAATGATCCCGTCGTCACCCACCACATGCAGCACATTGGACAGCTGTGGGCGGCCATTGCGCCGAATAGTCGTGAGCACGGACCGCTTGGTGGTCCGCGCGAAATCAACAGCCGAGGAAATTTCCATACCAACACCAACCCATCGCAACCGCCCCACCTTCCCTGCCCGCACAGCTGGTCAGTTGATCACCACGCAGTGGTTGCGGCGTCGGCCGAGAAGCAGCGCATGACGGTTGCCGACCAATTCGGGCTCGGTGTCAGTCGCGGTGATAGGCGGCTTGGGCCTCGCGGACTCGGGGCATATTGGTTTCGACGATCTGGATGAGGTCTTCGAGACGTTCGGCGACCAGGGCGCCGAGGTCGGTGAGGGTGTATTCGACTCGCGGCGGGATGGTTTCCTGCACCTCGCGGTGCACCATGCCGTCGCGCTCGAGGGTCTGCAGGGTCTGCGAGAGCATGCGCTCGCTGACGCCGTCGACGCGACGGCGCAGGGCGCTGAACCGGTACGGCCCTTCGCGCAGCGCGACCAGGGCGAGCGTGCCCCAGCGGCTGGCCACATTTTGGAGTACCGGTCGTGACGTGCAGTTTCGGGCGAATACGTCGGCTTCCAGCGTCGGATCGTCGGTATCCACCAACGGCGGGCGCTGGGTGGTCATGGAATCGATAGTACCCAACTTGACCAAAGTGGCTGCTGAGTGCATAGTACTTACTAATAGTTAGTACTTAACATACACACCCATGGAGGTAGTCATGACCGTTGCTGTAACCGGAGCCGGTGGGCAGTTGGGCCGTCTCGTCGTCGAGGCGTTGTTGCGCGAGGGGGCCACGCCGGTGGTCGCGATCGTGCGTGATCCGCGGAAGGTCGCCGATCTGGCCGAGCGGGGTGTCGAGGTCCGGCAGGCCTCCTACGACGACACGGAAGCGCTCGACCGCGCCCTGGCCGGTGTCGACCGGGTACTGCTGATCTCCGGTAATGAATTCGGTACCCGAGTTGCCCAGCACACCAACGTCATTCGGGCCGCCGAGCGCGCGGGCGTGAAGCTGCTCGCCTACACCAGCATTCCGCGTGCCACCGAGAACCCGCTCATCCTGGCCCAGGAGCACCGGGGCACCGAGGAGGTGCTTGCGGAATCGGCTGTCCCGCACACCCTTCTGCGGAACGGTTGGTACTGGGAGAACTACTTCGGCGCGCTCGGGCACACGGTCGAGTCCGGTGTGCTGCGCGGTGCGGCGGGTGCGGGGCGGGTAGCCGGTGCGGCGCGCGCCGACTACGCCGAGGCGGCCGCCAAGGTGTTGACCGGTGACGGTCACGCGGGCCGGATCTACGAGCTCGGCGGCGATGAGCGCCTCACTTATGCCGAACTCGCCCAAGTGATTTCGCAGGCAGCCGGCAAGCCGGTGCGCTATGAGAACCTGTCCAAGCAGGACTACAGCGCGGCGCTCGAGCAGGCCGGTCTGCCCGGCACCTATGCCGCGGTGCTCGCCGATGCAGACGCCGGTATCGGTGACGGCATCCTCGATGTGGACTCCGGTGACCTTCAGAAACTGCTCGGCCGTCCCTCTGCTCCCGCCGTGGAGGTCTTCCGCGCTGCCCTCGCCTGAAGCTTCCGCCGGGCTTGCGTGCCGCCGCGGCAATACATTGATGCGCCGTACCGGCCCGGTGTGCGGCAAAGGAATTGGCTGTTCGGAGCGCCGAGGTCGCACGCCCTGGCGTGATGCATTCAAAGGTAAGTTCACCGGGCTTGCGTGTCGTAAGACTTCGCAAGCCCGGTGTGTGTCAACGGAATTGGCCAGCTGAAGCTACCCAGGTCGCACGCCTGCTTCCGGCATGGCGTGCGACCTCGACGCCTATCAGACCCACTGCACCAGTTGCAGGATGATGCCGTTCGGATCGGCCGTCTGGAAATAGCGCTCGCCCCAGGGTTCGGTTTCGATCGGGGTGACGATCGGCACGCCCTCGCGCTGGAGCCGTTCGTACTCGGCGTCGATATCGTCCACCACGAAGGCGACCAGTAGGCCCTCGCCCGCACTTCCGGCCTTGTCTTTCGGCTTGAAGCTGCCGAGACCGGTGCGCAGGTAGCACAGGTTGAAACCGGCGTCTGGGCGAGCGACCGAGACGAAACCGTCGGCCGACATCTGCTCGGTGAAGCCGAAGTGGTCGATGGCGAACTTCGCCGAGGCCTCCGGGTCGGCGACATTGAGCGAGATGGCGGAAGCGGTGATATTCACAAGGTCCTCCTTGGGGTTGGCATCAAACACTGTACATAGTACGCTGTACTTTGTACAGAAATTTCCGAGCGGCCGCATTGTCATGTGGATCACACCGATACGATCGGCTTTCGTGGCACGTAAATGAGGAGGCGGCATGGCTGGGCAATCACGGGACCGCAGCAGCGCGGGCGATCCAGTGCGGACGTTGGCACTGCTGTGGCGCGTGCCCGCGGCCCCGGCGCGTGGACCGAAACAGCGCAGCAGTGTGGATGCCGTGGTCGCGGCGGCCATCGAAATCGCGGATGCGGAGGGGATCGGCGCGCTCACCATGCGAGCCGTCGCCACCAAGCTGGGGCTGACACCCATGGCCACATACACCTACGTGCCGGGCAAGACGGAACTCGTCGACCTCATGCTCGATGCGGTCTACCAGGAGATGTCGCGGGCCGACCTGACCGATCTACCCTGGCGCGATCGCGTCGCGACGATCGCCGGCGAGAATCGCGCCATGCTGGTCCGCCATCCGTGGGTCGCCTATCTGCCGACCACGCGGCCGCCGCTCGGCCCGGGCGTCGCCGCCAAATACGAACACGAACTGCGCGCTTTCGACGGTCTCGGCCTCAGTGATCTCGAGATGGACGCCGCCGTCACCTATGTCGTCGGCTTCGTCACTTCGGTGGCTCGCATCGCCATCGACGCCGAACGTGCCGCCGCCGATAGCGCCATATCCGACGGGCAATGGTGGGAGCGCGCCGCCCCGCTATTGGCTCAGTTCTTCGACGCTGAGCGCTACCCGCTGGCCGCCCGCATCGGCGCGGTCGCCGGGCAGGCGCACGATTCCGCCTACAGCGCCGACCATGCTTACGAATTCGGTCTGGCGCGAGTCCTGGACGGGCTGGTGGATATCGTCGAAAACCGCTGAGCCGCAAGGGTTACGGATCGTCGGTTTCGTTGGGCGGTTCCGGATGCCGCGGGGCGTCCGCACCGCTGGGAAGCATGAAGGTTGCGATCACGATAGACAGAAGAATGAATCCCGCCACGATCAACACGAGGCTGATGGTCATGACGCCCCCTTTTTCCTCTCGAGCCGACAGCTAATTGTCAGCTAGCTTGATGGAGGGTTTCCGATCTCGGTGTCATCGCGCTTTGGCGTGCGACACACTGCGGTTGTGGGTCTCGAAAGCTGTGGTTGTTCCGATGTGCAGCATGACGGTGGGTACGAGGATCGTCATTCTGTGCGTGCCGAGTTTCAGTTTAGGAGCTATCGGTGGTGATCGCTATGGAATTGCTACTTCGAAATGAGCGGCGTCGGCGCGAGTAGCAAACCGTGCGCCGACGCCGGGGTTCGTCAAATGCCGTCGCGCTGGATCCGCAACGTGGTGATGGTCGCGGCCAGTCCGTCGTACTGATTGATGAGCAGCACGATTTCGATCAGGTTGCGCTCGTCGTAATGCTCGGCGAGGGCGGCCCAGGTGGCGTCGTCGATATCGCGGGTTTCGACCAACGTGTCGACGGCGGTGAGCAGCGCGCGATGCTTATCCGACCAGCCGACAGCGGCGGGGCCGGTGCGAACCCGGTCCAGGATCTCCGGTGTGACACCCGCCCGCCGGCCGAGGCGAATGTGATGGTCCATTTCATACGCGCAGTCGCGCAGCTCGGCGACGCGCAGGATGACCAGCTCGGATTCATGCCGGGGCAGGTGGCCGCCCGGCATCAACCGTCCGGAGAAGTGCAGCCAGCCGCGGAACAGTCCCCCCGTGCGGCCGAGTGTGCTGAACAGATGTGCGTCGTCCGTCCCCGACGCGCGCGAAAGTATCTGCCAGACAACCCAATTGATCGGGCCGAGCTCCCGGAGCCGACCGGGTGAAATGCGTGGTTGCAACGCCGGAACCATGCTTGTGCCTCCTTGTCCGTCGCCGGTGGCGGGATCCGTCCTGCCGGATCGGATCCGAGCGTACTAGCGGGTAGGTCCGCGATCGTCGGAGGATTGTGCAGATCTTCTTGGCTTTCCGGTGGTTTTCGCGGCGATGGCGGGTCATCATCAGTACCGGCGCGGTGGATGGTGGGGCGCCGGTTCGAACCGGATGAGGCAGGGAATACGCGATGCTGGTGAAGAGCAAGACCGGAGCGAATCTCTCCGGTGCCGAACAGGAGTTCGTCGAATGCCTGCGGTCGTATCCGACGACTGGTGTCGCATTGGTCGGTTTGGAGGTCGGCGAGAACGGGTCGCGCAGGGTCGACGCGGTCATTCTGACCCCGCGCGGCATTACCGTGATCGATGTCAAGGGCTTCCGACGCCGCCAGAGCGGGATTCTGAATATTCCGGGCGACGGTCCGTGGACGATCAGCGCGGAGCCCGCCGACTTGGACGAGGAGATCCCCGGCAATCCCGTCGATCAGCTGGAACACAGCGTGCATGCGGTGAAGACCCGGCTGGAGCGGGCACTGATCGATCCGGGCCACATCTGCGGCTCCGCCGTGCTCATGCCGTTCCGCGGGGTCGCAGTGCGGCCGGCTCGGACCAATCTGCGCCCCGGCATGGATATCATCGTCGCGAATGTCCGTGATGCGACCGAACTCCGCATCTACCTCGAGGGTTTCTCCGCCGGACCGCGCAGCTGGACCGCGGATCGGGTCGTCACCACCTGTGATGCGCTCGGCGCCACCGAAAAGCCTTCCCGCGCCGAGCTGCTCGCCGACGGCTTCGACGAGGTGCAGCCCAAAGCGCCATCGTTGTCGGCGCGTGAGATGCGCCAGCACGTCATCCCCGCGCCGCTGCCGCCGAGCAGGCGGCAGACGGCGGCGGGGTGGGCAGTCTTCGCGGCTGCCCTGGTCGGCATGGTTGTGGTCCTCATCGTGATCACGAGTTCGCTCGCCCACGATTCGGCCCATCCGGCCCGCGAACCGGATACCTCGACGACGAGCGTGACGCCCTCGCCGCCGCCGTACCACCCGATCGAGTGCTGGCCGCTGCAGCAGAACTGCGTGCGCCACGAGGCGCCGACTTCCATACCGGAGGTGAAATGACTCCGAAGCGATTGTGTCGCAGCATGATCGCTGTAGCTGAGGGCAGTCTG
>NZ_JBFANN010000035.1:0-51320 GCF_040674855.1 Nocardia sp. NPDC049707
GTGGTCTGTGGTGTACCGGTTGGTGGTGTGGTCTGTGGTGTACCGGTTGGTGATGTGGTCTGTGGTGTACCGGTTGGTGATGTGGTCTGTGGTGTACCGGTTGGTGATGTGGTCTGTGGTGTTCCGGTTGGTGGTGTGGTCTGTGGTGTTCCGGTCGTTGGCGGCGTGCCGTTGGATGGCGTGGTATCCGGTTGCGATTCTGAGGATTTCGTTGATGTGGTGGATTCGGTTTTGGCCGGCGCGGCCTTTGGCGGGAGGGGGTGGGCGAAGACGGTGGCCGAACCGACGAAGCCGCCGACGAAACCGTGCAGCAGCGCGTCTCGCAGTTCGGCGCCGTCCGGGATATGCCCGGTGACAAGAATCTGCGCGCCCGCACCGGCGACCCCACCCGCGGCGCCGCCGACCCCGCCGATCAGGACACCAGCGGTGACGTGCGCGCCGTAGCGGACGATATTGGATTCCGATTTCCCGGCGACCTTGCCGAGGAACTTATTGATACGGGGAGCGACACGCGAGGCGACTCGCGCTCCGACGCCACCGGCGACACCGGCGATGATCCCGGCGTCGCGCACCAGGTCCCATTCGATCTCGTCGCGGTGGTGCAGTACCTCCTTCTGGTAGATCTGGGCGCCGAGGTTCACACCGACGCCGGTACCGGCGCCGATAACAGCCCCGATGGCCGTGGCCTTGGCCAGCGGCAGCCCCTTGCGCTTGGTGGCACACTCTTGCCCGACCTTCTTGACTACGGCGTAGCGCCGTCTAGCGGCCGCGGTCCACGACGCTTCGGCGGCCGCCCTGTCCTCGGCCGCTTTCACCGCGCCTGGTGCAGCCAGCATCGCGTCCGCCACCAGCTGCGTCAGCAGCGCGATTCCGGTTCCGATCACCTGTAGCTTGGTGAATTCGGCCTCGTTGGCCTTCTTGTAGCACTGCTCGGCCATGGAATCGCCGTACTCGGCCTGGTTGTTCAGGTCGCTGCCGAGCTGCGCATTCCTGGTCGACTTGGTGTCGGCGCTGTAGCCGTGGAGGGCGGCCTTTTCCGCCGCGGACGCGGTATCGTGCCGCCCGGCCAACTGGCGGCAGCGTTCCGCGTTCGCTTTCCACGCGTCACCCTCGCGGCGCACCGCATCCTCGTCACAATCCGGCCAGTAGCCCGCGACAGCGTCGACGAGCCACTTCGGAAATATCGCGGGCAACGTCAGGGTCACAGCGACGTACCGGGAATGGCGGTCTGTTCCGCGGGCGGTTCCGGAACTTCGGTAACGGTATCGGCGACAACCGATTCGGTGACGAATGCCCGACGTGCCGTCGCGACCATGTCATCGGTGATATTCGGATGCGCCAGCGCAATGATGATCAACGCCGAGTCGGTATCCGGCCCCAACCCCACATGCATCCGCATCGGCCGCCCGCCAACAGCCGCCGACAATTCGGTCTCGAAAGTGCCGTGCCGCGCTCCGGCGGTGTGTCCACCGCCGGAGCTCACGGCGTCGCCGGTTTCCGTGCGGTCTCGATCAGCAAGCGGTGCAACACCTTCGCCGGTACCGCGGACTCGGCACCGTTGATCTGTACCTCGGTGAACGCATCCGCCACCGCCATCCCGGGATCGAACCGACCATTGTGGAAACCGTAACCGCTCAACTGGGCGCGCCATTGCTCGTATTCCGAACTCGACTCAGTGACCGCATTCTCGCGCGGCGTCGTGCCTCTGGCACGCGTGAACTCGGCAATCAGCGCGTCCTGAGCCGCCTGCCTGGCGCGAAAGCTACCTGCTACATCGAGCGCGTGTCCGAGTTCGCGGACCATGGTCGAATACACCGGGCGCCGATCCGACCCGCGCGCGAGTTTCCCGGAATGCGTTGCGGTTCGGATGTATTCGGCGAATACCCCGGGATTGCGGGCGACCACCGTGTCGAGCACGATGCGACGGGTGAACGGCTCCGGGCCGGTGGCCCCCGCGACCCAGTCCCATTCCAGGCGGGTGGCGGCGTCGGTGGATTCGGCGATCGCTATCTGCCGCAGATCGATATAGGGGTACTGGGTCAGCACGTCATCGAGTGCGGCCGCGATTTCCCGGATCGTGTACCCGTCGACGCTCGGATCGTCGAAGCCGACGAGTTCTAGATCATGTCGCTCGGCCAATTTCCGTGCCAGCAGTGCGTTTTCACCGCCGGCAGCACCATCGGCCGCCCACGGATGGCGGGCGGCGGATTTCGACTCGGCGCCGAAAGCCTTGCCCGCCGCCTTCGGCGCCGGACGGGCGAGCTGCTGGTGCTGGTCGGGCAGGTGCGGCGCGGACATCCGCGGCGGCATACTCGACGGTGCCGATACGCGCGGCGCGTTGTTACTCGGTGCCGATGTCTGCGCAGATGCGGCGGCCGCTGCCTTCGACGCGGAGGTATCGGCCGCCGAACCGGTGCCGGACACAACTCTCGACCACGGTGTATTCGGCTGCTTACGGTCGGTGGCCGGATTGTCGACGGCTGGTCGGACGGCGGCCGGTGGCGCTGAATCACCGGTGGTGGCCGCCGATTTCGGGTAGGAATCGGGGGTGTTGCGTGCATTCGGCAAGCCCGTGCTGTCGCCCGGCCGACTGCCCTGGCCGGGCATGCTGTTCCCATTGGGGCCGCTCGGGGTGGTCGGTGTAGCGGCAAAGGGGGCAGGCTGTGCGCTACCCGACGTATCCAGTGGCGCGGTCGAAGTCGGCGGAGGCTGATAGCCGGTATCGGGTTGCGATCGGTTCGATGATTGCGTGGCGTAGGGCGTGGTGTCTGTCGCAATCGGAGTCGGTTGACCCTGTGAGTACTGATCGGTCGGTGGCGTCGAGCTCGGGTTCTGGCTGTGCGGCTGCGACTGTCCTCCGGCATGGCTGACCAAGCGCGCGGATTCGCGATCCTGGCGGTCGAAGCTGTCGACGAGGTCGCTGACGATCTTGCCTTCTTCGCGCAGGCTCGCGACCGTCTTCGCCAGGCTCGCGATCCCTTTCTCCATATCCGGCACATAGGTGTCCGCGAATTCCCGGCCCGGATCGTCCTTGCCCCACGGCTGGCCTTCGCGCTCGAGCGCGGCCTTCAACTGATCGAGCGCCCGCTGCGCTTCGGCGCCGATATCCTCGAATTCCGGTACCAGTGCTCGAAGGCGCTCCTCGTCGACCTGCAACGACTCCGCCACACCGTCTCCTCATACGTCCCTGCGCCCAATTCTTACGTGCTCCACCGCCCTTCCCGGGGATGGGAATACTCAGTCGGCGCGCGGACCGCGGTTCTCTATGGATTCGCGGGTATCGCGCCAACTCGGCGAGTCGGGCACCAGATCGGGCAGGTCGGGCATGAGCTGGGCGGTATCGACGATCGGTGCGATCAACGCGTCATGCTGCGAGCGCGCCGAGCGGGCCGCCGCCTGCGCGGCCTCGACTATCGCCCGTCCTACTTTTTCGGGCTTCGCGCGCATCCCCTGCGCGGTCAATTGGACGTCGGTGACCACCCCGGCGCCGTCCACGGTCACCTCGACCAATCGATCGGATGAACTGGCCCGTACCCGCAGCGCGTCCAGTTGCTGCTGGATCTCGGCGATCTGGGCTTGCTGTTTCTCGTAGACGTTCATGATGTAGTCGATCTGATTTCGCATACCGCTGTTCGCCGACCGCAGGCCTTCGAGCTCCCATTGATCCATTGCCGGCTCCCGCTTCGTTCATCGCTGTCGTCGGCGCTTCCGGCACCCATTCGGCGGGATCCGTCGGCGCCACAGTCCGCCGATTATGGATCGGCCGCATCCGACTTCCCGCAGGAGGGAGGCCTCCGGATTCCCCACCAGTGGGAAGGATCGACAATGTTGAAGTCGGCGGTGCGAAAGGGTCTGATCGAACAATGCCGGAAACCAGCATGAATATCGACCCCGCGGTGCTGCGCCAGTTGGCGCATCAGCATGAGCAGGTCGGGCGCGATACTCTTGCATGGTCGGAGCCGCCGCGCGCGTGGCTGGCCAGCTTCGAGTCGACCTACGGCACCATTGCGGATCCTGTCCGCCAGGCGCTGGAGAAGTACTACAACGCCCGTGAGCGCGCCGGCAAGGCGCTTGCACAGGAGCATTTCAACACTGCGAAGTCGCTGCGGGACTCGGCGGATTCCTATGAACGCACCGACCACGAGATGGCGTCGCACATTCGAAACGTCGGTCACGATTCAGGGGGCTCGCACAGCGGGCAGGCGCCCAGCGGCGTGAACCCGAATACTCAGCACACCCCGCCGCCGGGTGGCCCCGTTGGTGGGCCCGGTGGACCGGGCGGTGGACCCGGCGGTGGGCCTTCGTCGACCGATACCCCGATGGCGCCCGCGGCATCGAATGGTTCGACACCGACGAGCAGCGCACCGGGCGGTCCCGGCGGCCCATCCGGTGCGCCGGGCACATCCGGTATGCCGGCCACATCCGGTATCCCGGGTGCGGTTTCGCACCCGGACCAAACGACCGGGACATCCGGCGTGACAGCCGGAACCACACCATCATCGGTGTCGGCCGGTCCGCTCGGCTCCGGTCCGGGCGTGGGACCGGTGTACACCGGTTCGACGGACGATCGCGGTTCGGGTCAGCCGCCGGCCGGACCCACCGCGGCCGGCGATGCCACCCCGATGCCGGTGCCGGTGGGCACACCGTTCGCGTCCGCCGTCGCCGCCGCGAAGGACAAAGAGGCCGAACCGGCCTATGTGGTGGGCAACACTGTGAACGACGATCTGGTACTGGCCAGGACCCTGCTCAGCAGTGTGCTCGCGGCTGTCGATTCGCCGGTGGGCATGGCCTGGGCGGTTGCAGTGATGCGTGGTCCGGGCGGTGTCGGTGTCTTCATCACCTCGAACGAGGGTCGCGGCTGGCTGCCGGCCAGGCTCTACCTACCACGAGAGGTCTCGACGCCGTGGTTGTGGGATGAAGTGCTCGGCCCCGATACCGACACCTCATCCTGGGAAAGTGTGTCGGATCCGGCCCGGGTGCTGGTTGAATTCGGCATGGCCTGGGGGCCGAAGGCGAACGCGGGCCTGTCGGCGCTGGTCTCCTCCGGCCCGATCGATCCCGGTCTGCGGACGCAGCTGAGCGATGTGGCCATGGAGGGACTCGTCGGCCCGACCTACGACGTCGACCTGCGCGAGTTCACCCCGGATACGGCGGACCGGCTCGGTCTGGTCGGTTCCCCGCCCGCGCTGCAATCCGTTGCGACCGTGTCGGATGAGCAGGTGCGCGAGCGCTGTGTCCAATTGGCGACGGATGCGCACACCCGAGTCGGTCGGTCGGTGGCCGCCAGCGCGGATGCCGCAGGGGCACGGCAACTGCGCGAGCGGATCCTCGCGAGCTTGGCGGCGGGGCAGACAGTATCCCGGCAGAAGTGGGATGAACTGCGCGATGCCGACGATCTGCTGGCCGCCTCGATGCTGTCGCGCCGGGTCGATGTGGGCCGGGTCGGACTGGGCGACTTGCGAAGCGACACCGAATCTTCCGGTTTGCGCGACATGATCTTCGAGCGCCGCTGCAACGAGTTGGTGTTGTTGCTGGCCGAAGAGGCGGAGCGGCAGAACCTGCGCGACGCGATCTACGCGCATGAGCAGATCATGGACCATCCGCAATTCGTGGAGGTTCCGGCCGCGGTCTCGGTCGCCGAGGACGAGCGGGTTTCCCGCCCGGCGGGTGCTGCGGTCAGCGCCCCTGCGGTCAGTGCTCCCGCGGTCAGCGCTCCGGTCGCGGCCGGACCGCCGACCGGGGCCGTGGTCGCTCCGACCTCGCCGCCGCCTGTCGTGGCGCCGGAGCGGCACTGAGATCGTGGGACAGTGACAGCCGCTGAAGGTTCGACAGCGGCAGTCGGGTGTCGTAGGCGATCAGCCGTCGCGTGCTACGAGGCACTCCAGGTGGGGGTGCCATAGACATTGAGTTTGTCGATGCCGTGCTCGGCGGAGAAGCCCAGTCCGACTGCCGAGTAACGCCAGGTTGCCCCACACGATTCCGCTGCCTGGGCAAGGGCGTCGACGGCATCGGTGGTGCCGTGATGCCGGGAGGCGAGTTCGCGCACGAGCCCGGTCAGGTCGTCGTCCTGCCGCGCGCACAGGGTGAGCCCGAAGACAGGTTCGCCCGCTCCGCGGGTACGGCAGACGAAGTGGTCGTATTGGTGGATCTTGGCCGCGCCTACACCACACTGAATGAACTCGGACAGCACTTGCCATGCCGGATCGCCGAAGTAGCGAACCAGTTTCATCGGCACGGCGACGTCGTCGTAGCGGGCCCTCAGATAGATCTTGTGGTTCACGTCGCCGTGCGCGTCCACCTCGATCGCGGTGCCGACAGGCTTGATGAGCTTCTCGTGGTTGGGTATGGACGTCAAACCGGTGAATCCGGGCCATGCGCTCTGCAGTCGTTGCAGCTCTTGCGGCCCGATCGTCGGACCGCCGTACACCTTGAGGCGGGCTGCATGGTGCGGTGCTGCGGCGTGGTGGACGACACCTATCCACGTGGCGAAACGGCGTCGCGCCGGAACCTTCGCGGGATCGGGATACAGCGTCGAGACGAAGGAGTGCAGCATGTCGGCGACCGTTTCGTCTCCAACGGGCAGCCATGCGACGAGATCCCGGATTGCGGTGAGTTGAGCGGCGAGGCGGGAGCCGAACTCCGTCTCCTGTGTCGCCGTCTCGGTGGTATAGCGGATGGCGGGTGTGATTTCGCCTCGGCCACCGCTCACGCTGGCTTCGAACGGGATACCGGAGATGGTCAGCCTGCTGGCGCGGAGCCCATCCGGGCCTCGCGCGTCCAGTGTCCCGCCACAGGCGCGTGCCATCATGGCGCGGATGGGCGCTGGATCACAACGCAGCGTCAGTCGCTCGGCCAAGTCGACCAGGTAATCTCCGGCTGCTTCCATATCGACAATCTCTCGCATTCCGACCGACACCCAGTCGTCCACCCCCCATCCGTGGGCAAGGCGGACGGGGATGCCGGTCTGTCCTGGATTTGGCCGGGATCAGGCAGGCATGGCGGCCTTCGCGATCGGGAGGTGGGCGTTGACGTGTTCCAATTGGTGCGCGGTGCGCAGCCGCGCCAGCTGATTCAGGTCGGATCCGTAGAGTCGCTCAGCCAGCGAGTCGTCGAGGTCGTTGACGCCGTACAGATACGGACGCCCGCCCAGTTCGCAACAGCGTTCCAAAAGGTCGCGAAACACCTGGCGGATCGCGGTGCTGGCGGCTGGGTCGCGGTGGACCGAGGTGTAGACACCCAGTCCGATCGAGACGGGGGCACTGCCGACCGGGGCGAAGGCGAACGAGGTCGCGTCGAGAGAGCGGCGCACGATCAGGATGTACAGCATCTCGAGAGCACCGTTCAGCGGAGCGCGGTCTCGTAGTGCCTCGACGGCCGCGAGCATCGGTGCGAGCTGCCCGGCAGGCACGACGTAATCGGTCCACAGACGCACGTGATCAGCGGACGGGGCGACCGGCCGTGCACTGTTCGGGTGACTTGTGAACGGCAGATCGGGCACGATCGTGCAGCACTCGTCGTCGCATTGCCTCGGACCGTTACTGTTCCAGCCTGTGGTGGAGATGAACGTGCCGCGGCGCACGGACGCGCAGAAGATGTCGACATCGTCACGTTGTGCCATCCGTTCGGTGTGCTCAACGAGTTCGGTCAGTGTGGCATGGTGTGCGCGGTGCACATGTGTGTCGCGGCAGTACGGCACCGTGCGCAGCACTACCCGTTCGATCAGCCCGACCGTGCCGAGCCCGCCGAGCGCGAACCGGAACAACTCCGGATGGTCGGCACGCGAGCACCAGCGGCTGGTTCCCGTTCCGTCGATCAGTTGAATCCGCTCCACATGGTCGACCTGCCAACCGTGCCGCACGGAGTTGACCCCGGCACCGCCGACCGAAAGGGTGCCGCCCACCGACGTATACATGTAATCGGTGAGCACAGGGAAGGCCCTGCCGTGGCGGTTCAGATATCGCTCCAGGCCGTACCAGTTCATCCCGGCGGGCACCTCGACCAGGTCGTCGCCGAGGTCCCGCACTTGCTGGGCGGCTGTGTCCGGCGCATAGGTGACCAGCAGCTCACGGTCAGTGACGGTTTGCCCGTCACAAGAATGACCCGCACCGCGTAGCGTCAAAGGTCGACCGGAGCCGAGGACTGCGGAAGGAAACGCGGAGGGCATTCGGTGTACGGCCTGGGGGACGGCGCGCCGCAGACCGCCGAAGTCGGTAGCGAACTCGTCGATGGGGACCTCACGGGAAATTCATGGTCTCGCCGTGGAGACCGGCTCGACCCGAGTATGGTTCCTTCCCAGTGTTGGGAACTTTGCGTGGCGGTAGTGGCGCATCCTGGAAGATCTATGAGAGAACTCCACCCGGACGTGCGCGCCGGACTCAGCCTGGCGAGAGAACTGCGGCACCGCATCGCCGATATGCGTGAACGTGCTGACGCGATCGTGGCGCGTCGCCCGTCCCCCAGCGGCTTGGTCATTCCCGAGGTCGACGCGAGGGGGCGGCTGCGGGACCTCTATCTGGCGCCGGGAACTTGCGCCCGGTTCGACAGTCAGGAACTGGCTGCGGAAATCGTGGCCGCCATCACCGAGAGCACCGCGGACGCGCGGCGGCAATACCAGATCGCCATGAACGACCCCGCAAATCTGCCGAGGCCGCTCTCGGAGGTCATGCGGGAATGGCGGGCCGGACCGGACCGCGAGCCCCCCAATTTTGGGAAGCCGGAACAATGAATTTGAGTTAGCTGGCGGGAGGAATCAACCGAGCATGCCCGAAAAACTGGTTGTCGAGCCGGACGAGCTGCGCCAAATCGCCAAGCAGCACGATCTTGCTGCGGCAAACCTCCGGAAGTGGGGTGAAATCCCGCGTGCTTGGCTCGCCGAATTCCAAGATGCATACGGTTCGATCGCCGACCCGATGCGCGGCGCTCTAAAGGACTACTACGACAGGCGCCACGACCGTGCCGAACGCCTCGCCGTCCACCATGAGCAGACTCGGGATCAATTGCTCACGGCGGCAAGGGAACTCGAAGAAGGCGATCAGGCCAGCGGACATCAAGTCCGCCAAGCGGGCGGTAACGACCACGGAGCCCCTCCGGGTGGGTGGAGACACGGCGCACCCACAGATCCCGTCCGGCCGGTGCACAACGGGCCGGACACGCCGATGGCGAACGGCACTCCACCGGGGCAGCCTCCCATAACCGCCCCCGACACCCTGGGCATGCCCGACGGGACGCCCCGCTCCGATCAGGCACCCCTGTCGCCCGCCGCATCGGCACCACAGTCCCACGACACGCTGCCCACCGGAGTTGCAGCGCCGATAGGAACCACGCCGTCGGTCGGCGTGTCGTACTCCGATACGCCGTCCTCGGTCGGTGTATCGGAGTACGGCGCCGACACGCCGGGAGTCGCGGCGGCCGACTCGAGCAGTCCCGTGAGCACGTCCAGCGGCTCGAGCCTGGTCGGCGGAATATCCACACCACTGGCGACGGATACGTACTCGACGGTGGACGCTGGTCCGGGCGCGGGTGCCCAGATCCCCGCACCACTGGCACCAGGCCCGTTTGCGGCTGCGGTCCACTCGCCTGAGCGCAGGCAAGCGCTGCCGTCGCTCGTGGTAGGTGAGCGGGCTGAAGACGATTTAGCGCTTGCCCGTACCCTTCTCGCCTCGATCCTCGCCGTCGTAGCTGATTCGGCGCGTGGTACGGAATGGGCGGTGGCGGTAGCGCGGACCCCCGACGGGCCCATCATTTCGCTGACCTCTACCGAGGGGCGCGGCTGGTTGCCTCCCGGGCTGTTTCTGCCATCTGAGGTCAGCCTCCCGTGGCGGTGGGACTCTATCCTCCGTCCTGCGGATCGGGAGGATTTCGCGGCGTTGGAAGGGACCACCGACCCGGCCCGAATGCTTGCCGAGTTCGGCTCGATGGTGGGCCGTCGCAAGAGTGTCCGGATCAGCGCTCTGGTGTCGTCCGCGGCAATCCCCGATGTTGTGCGCGCGGCCGTCGGCTACGATGTCGCCATCGAGGAGTGGGTGTCCGGGGCCGAATCCGCTGTCGACTTCGCCATGCCCGGTGTCGGACTGGTCGACCGGCTTGCGCTTGCTGGTTCGGATGAATTGCTGCGCGCGGCGGCAACAGTGCCCGAAGCGGAAATTCTGGCCAAGTGCCTTGAACTCACGCGAGCTGCGGATGCGCGGGTCCGCGGCGCCGTCTCCGGCATCGACGCGGAGACCGTGGCCCGCCGCGCTCGCCGGCAACAGATCCTCGATGCACTCCACGCCGGTCAGGCCGTCCCAGCGTCCTGGTGGGACCAGATCCGCGCCGCGGATGACATGATGGCGGCGGCTTTGTGGTCACGGCGGGTGGATGTATCGCATATTCCCGTTGGCGGCGTCCGGACGGATGCGTCCGCGGAAGCGATCCGCGGGATGGTCTTCGAGCGCCGCGCCGACGAACTGTTGATGTTGCTCGGAGCGGGCGAACCCGGCCGCCAGACTCTGCGCGATGTCCTCTATGCATACGGCCAGATAACTGAGCATCCGCTGCTACCGGCGGCGGCAGCGACGGGCACTACCGGAGTGGCCACGGCGGTTCCGGACGTCAGGGTTGCCCGCAGTGTCAGGTCCGATCCCCACGCCGTCAGTTCTGTCAGTGTCGGTTCCAGCCGCCTTGGCGGGACTCCCCTGTCCATCGACGAGTTGTTGAACCGTCCGCCGGTGATCGAGGGCGCCAGCGAACAGAGGAAAGACTGATGAGCAAAGTAGACGACGTCGTTGGCAAGATCAAAAAGGACTACGAGCCCGGGACCTGGGATACCGTCGGCTTCCAGGACGACCAGGCAGAAAACTCGTTGAAAAAATTGGCCGAGTTGAATTCGAGCGAGTACAGGGAAGCGTTCGACCGACTCAAGGACGTCAAGCACTCCGACTCGTACGAATACAGCCTATTCGAACAGCTCGTGCACGACGCCCCCGACAAAGTCAAGAATGACCCTAAATACAAGGATATTGTCGATTCGCTTAAATCTGGCAACGCGACAGATTACCTCGAAAAAAAGAAGACCGGAGAGCAGGCTGCCGATAAACCGAAGTTCGAGCTTTATGGCGGCGAGGGGATGCTATGGATACCGAAGGGGGCAAGCGAAGCTCTGATAAGCCTGATCAAAGACACCGAGTTCACTTTCAAGTGGCAACTCGACACACTCGGCATCCATAATCCGAAGGATGCGCCCAACTTTAGTACAATTCTCGACGGCAACCAGGTCAAGACCGCGGACGGCTGGTCAAGTGTCAGGGATGAACACGAAGGTCTGAAGAGCCGGCTGGAAGGTCGACAGAAGGAGTACACCAATAAGCACAAAGAAGTCGACAGCACCACAAAAGACTCCAAGCTAACGGGAGAGCAACTTTACAAAGACCTGATAGGTATCAAGGATGAACTCAACAAACAACTCAGGATTGAGCCCGATAATCTCACGCGTACCGACAACACGCTCACGGAAAACCCGCCACACTCCAACGACCCAGACCCAGCCGCTAGAAAGCCGGTACCCGTCTACGAGAAGAACACCAAGGAGAATACCTACGGATACGGCAAATACCTGCTGACCGCCGAGGCGGAACAAAGATACTACGTCTCGAAGATCGACACGGCTGCCGAGAATTGGGAAAAGAAGTACGCGGAAGCGACCAAGAAGTACCAGAACGACGCATGGAAGGTCGATGGCTCCCCGGCCCCGGCCCCGACTCCTACCCCCACACCGACTCCTACCCCCACCCCCGCCCCGACTCCTACCCCCACACCGACTCCTACCCCCGCCCCGACTCCTACCCCCACTGACGACGACTACAGCAAAACCTACAAGGATCTCTTCGGCGACGGTTCGGATGCGAAGACTGCCGACGGTACGGCCGACGGCACGGCCGACGGTACGGCCGACGGCGCCGGTACCAGCGGCTCGAACAGCACCATGATGTCCGCGGTTAATTCGGCGATCAGTGCGATCGAGAACCTCAAGTCGGGAACCAGCGGGAAATCCAACGCGAGAACCAACGCGACTCAGGCCGGATACAACACCGGCGGCGGCGGTTCTTCGGGGTCCGGTGGTACGGATATGGGCTCGATGATGATGCCGATGATGCTCATGCAGATGATGTCGCAGATGATGTCGCAGATGATGGGGAACGGCCCGGACCAGCAGAGGCAGCGCGAGGAAGAGCGCGACGAGCGGCGGCGGCGGCGCAGGGAGCAAGAGCAGCAGGCCGCGGCGCAGGCACAGGCGCAAGCGCAAGCACAGCCAGCCGTTGCGACGAACACGCCGACCAATGTGGTCCAGGCGGACGTCAGCGCGACACCGCCGCCGGTGGGCGCCGGTGGGCGGTCGATGGTCGATATGAAGCTGCCCGACGGCACGACACAGAAGGTGTCCTCGGCGGTCTCGCAGGCCGTGAACAAGGAGCTCAACAATCCGAACGGCAGCGATGCCAGGTCGGCTTACGCGGGCACGACCGGACAGCCCACAGCGGGCAGTCCGTGGGTTTCGGTCGACAGCGCGCACCTGCAGACCGGTGACGTGGTGCAGTGGGCGAATCGGAGCGCGATTGTCGTAGTGGAACCCTCGGGACTGGAGGTCATCATCAACGGCCAGCTCGTGCCGCTGGACCCGAACAACCCACCCGATGGCGGCACCGGCGCTTATGGCGACTTCCAGGGGTTCTTCCACCCGAGCGGCGCAGATCTGGACACCTCCGCGCCGCAGCCGGAACAGGCATCGACGCCGAGCACCCCAAGGGTCACCACGGCGCCGGCGGCGCCGACAGCCCCGCCTGCGGTTCCACCGCCGATGTCGATCTGACATGGCACTGCGGTCCCCCTGAAATTCGAGGGGGACCGCAGTGGGCCGATCGGTGCCGCGCGCTCATCGCCGCACCGGCATCGTGCGTTGCCGACGTGTGAGTCGACAACCGGAATTCGGTTCGTGCCAGATCAATTCGGCCATAGTCGCGCCAGACCAATTCGGCCGTGGTCGCGCCAGACCAATTCGGCCGTGGTGGCTACTCGGCAGACGATATCGCCTGCCGACGGCGGGACGAAGGAATCAGCGGTTACGCCTGCACCACAGGCGAATCCACGGTGACGTCGTCGTCGGGATCGTCCTCGTGCGCTTCTTTGGTATCGGCATCGGTCGGAGTCGATCCGGTCCGATTCACCGCACGTCGGACACTTGTGCGAGCCGACACCGGGGACATATTCGCGACCGGCGTGGCCGATGCGGCGGGCGCACTCGCGCTTGCCGCCGGTGCCGCCGCCACGGGTTGGCCGGTACCGGGCGCCGCCGGTGCAGGGGCGGGACCGCCGGGCGCGACCCCGGGTGCCGCCGCTGGTGGCTGGCCCTCGCCGGTCTTCGCGCCGGCCTCGGCCGCGTCTTTGTCCTTGTCTTTGTCTTTGTCGTGCGGCTTCAGCAATTGCGGCAACTGCGACACCAACGGCATTGCCATCATGGGCAGCATTGCGAGCATCGACATCATTTGCCCGAGCCCACCGTCGCCACCGCCGCCGCCGGAACCGCCGGATCCGGACTGGCCACCGCTGCCGGATCCGTTGCTGCCGGAATCGTTGTTACCGCTTCCGGCCATATCCTGGTTGAGCTGGTAGACCGCCTCGACCTTTTCGTAGGCAAGGTCGACCGCCTCGGCGACCAATTTCATGAGGGCCACCTCTTGCGCGGGTTTGAGCTTCCCGCTTCCGGCGGCCTTCAGCTTCGTCTGGAGTTCGGCGACGATCCCTTTGATCGCGCGCAGCGTCTCATCGCTGCCCTCGGCGACCACGATGGAGGTCTTCATGACCTTGGTGTCGTAGGTCAGCAGTGCGGTCTGCCGGGACTGGACCTTCGCCAGAGCCTGCTCGTACTGCTTCTTCATCAGGCTGTCGCCGATGCTCTCGTAGATCACCGGTCGCAGCAGATCATCGACCTTGGGTGGCAGCTCGGGGGTACCCCGGCCCAGCAGATCGACGGCGGTTTGGATGGCCTCTTCGGCCATGGCGATGAATGCCTTCAAACCTGCCGACGCGCCTGGTGGCGGTATCAGTTTCACCGTCCAGTAGTGGCCGGTCTTGGGCTTGCTCGGAGTGCTGGGGGATGGGGTGGCTGGAGTGCTAGGGGATGGGCTCGGCTCCCCGACCGCTATTCCCCTGGCTGGAGTGCTGGGGGTTGGGGTGGTCGGAGCGCCGGGCGGTGGCCCGGATGGAGTGCTGTGGGTTGGGGTGGTCGGAGCACCGGGCGGTGGCCCGGGCGGTGGGCCAGATGGAGTGCTGGGGGATGGGCTGGATGGAGCGCCAGGCGGTGGGCCGAAAATAGCGCCGGGCGCTGCGGGACTGCTAGCGGTCGGGGAGCCGAAGAGTGTCTGCCAGGTCTCGGCTGCGGTACCCACCAGTTCTGCCGCCATATTGTCGCCACCGCCTCCCAGAAGTTGCTCCCATTGTCGTGTCTTCCCGCCGCTGGGAAGATGAATCATTCGCGCGATTGCCTCATAGTCGTTGTCATCCCGAGATTCGGGGCGACCGGTGCCAACCGGCGAAACATTTGGCGAGCAGGTCCGGAGAGGCGGTCGGTGATGAGCGAGAGCGAGTCGGTCGAATGCCACCGGAATTGACGGGCGACCTCCAGGAGGTCTTGCGCGCCCTGCTCGGGCTGTACG
This sequence comes from Nocardia sp. NPDC049707, assembly GCF_040674855.1. Lineage (NCBI taxonomy): Bacteria > Bacillati > Actinomycetota > Actinomycetes > Mycobacteriales > Nocardiaceae > Nocardia > Nocardia sp. NPDC049707. Next base: position 14,688 of record NZ_JBFANN010000035.1, read on the forward strand.
GAAACGGACAACCCGACGCGGCCGCCACAGCGAGCACCGTTCAATCGGTCACCAACGATATGAGTGCCCACGCCGGAAGAGGCGTGGTCAACTACACCGATGCGCGCGGCATCCAATCCACGATCGCGGAATCGCATGCCGGCAAAGACGGTGTTGTGCACAAGACCGTCGGCGACGCCGGGGACGGTACGGTCGTCGGGCGCAATCACTTGACCAATCAGATCGCCGATCTGCAATCGCGAATTCAGGCGATCGCCTCGGTCGGCGATACCCGGTTCAGCGGGCCCGCCCTGCTCGAAGCGGCGCATACGACCATCGCCAAAGCGGCCAAACAGGTCGATACCGATGTCGCGGCGGCGCGTCAGCGGGCGGCGCAGATCATGCCGCCAGGCATGCCCGAACTGTCCCGGCGAAAGGCCGGCAGTTCGACACCACGTCGTCGTCGGCGCGCTCGTTCGCGATCCGCGGTGCTGTCGAACGGCCGGCGCGGCCGACCTCGGGTGCCCTTGGATGGAACCGCGGGCAGCAAGGCCGTCGGCGCGGCCAGCGAATGGCTCGGCGCACCGTACATCTGGGGCGGGGGCGGCGCCGGTGGACCGAGCGGCGGTGGCTTCGACTGCTCCGGTCTCACCCAGTACGCGATCGCTCAGGCCTCCGACGGCCATGTGGTGCTGCCACGGACGACCTACGAGCAGATCTACAGCGGAGTGCGGGTCTCCCCGGCGGATGTGCGGCCCGGTGACCTGGTGTTCCCCGCGAGTTCGTTCAGCGCGCGGGGACCGGAGCACGTCCAGTTGGCCGCGGGCAACGGCATGGTCATCGAGGCGCCGTATTCCGGTTCGACCGTGAAGTGGTCGCGCATGTCCAGCGACGCCGTTGTGGTGCGGGTGCTGTAGTGGCGGTGGAGATTCCGCCGGAGCTCGCGGAATTCCTCGACTGCTGTGGGGTTCGATACCCGGATATCGACGAAGGCGATTTGCGCGGGCTGGCAGTGAAGGTGCGCACGTTTGCCGCGAATACTCGCGGGCCCGGTGTCGATGACAGCGGGAATGCGCTCGCCGCGTACGAGCGCCTGGCGGCGACATGGGCCGGAGCCGATGGCGACCATCAGGCCGAACTCGATCGGGTATGCGCCATCATCGCGAATGCACTGGATGCGGTGGCCTACGTCATTACCGTGACGAAGGCGGTGGTCCTGACCGAACTGGCCGCGCTCGCAACGACTTACGCGGCCATGACGGCCACACCCGCGGCCCGGGTCGCCGGACCGCTCGTCACCGCCGCGGCACAGCGACTGTGCGCACAGATGGAGCGGGCGCTGATCGGCTACCTCGTCATCGAGGTGATCGGCCGGGCCGTCGAACCGCTCGGACGCAACGTCGGCAAATTGTTCACCGGCGCGGCGTCGGTAAGGACCTCGCCCGCCGAACGGGTCGACGAACCGCGAATGCCCTTGGCGGCCCTTGCCGAACCGCGGATCCTCGACGTGCCCCCTGCTCAACCGCAGCAGTCCGGTGTGGCTCCTGTTGAGCCGCGGTTGTCTGGCGTGGTTCCTGTTGAGCCGCACCACACCGGTGCGGCGCCTGCCGAGCCGCAGTTGTCTGGCGCGGCCTTTGACGAAGACGTGCCGGCCGTCTCGGATGTTGCCCAAGGCGGTCGAGTCGGCCCACGCACGCAAGCGTCGCTCGGCCCGAGCCGTTCGCGTGGCTTCGTAACACCGTGGGCGCATGCGGTTCGGGCATCGGCGCAGCGCGCGGCGATCCCGAAAACAATGCCCGCCAAGGCCTTCCAATCCTTGGATCGGCTCGCGACAACGGCACGCAAGCCGCGGGAAACGCCGTGGTCGAAGCTCGCTCGGCAATCGGAGACACCATCGAGCGAATTGGCTGGAGCCGCCACCGTACCTACGATCCGGCGGCGCACAGACGGCGGTCGGTGAACGGGCCGCCGAACGAGGGCGGCGGCCGACGGTGTGGGATACCGACGGCCGCCGCGTGACAGATCGTCGGGGTTTGGGGGTGACGATCTGCCTTTTGCCAGCCGATGGGCGGCTGCCGGATCACGGCCACCAACCACAACTGGAGGGGCTGGGTCTTCGGGATGAGGGACCGTCGACCCATGTCCAATATACCGCTAAATAACGGTACATTCAACATTGGGCCGATAAGAAGTGCATACATAGACCCGGTCGTCGGGTAACGGTGCTGTCTTCCCAGTCTTGGGAATAGTTCGGCGGTCGTGACCATGCGCCGAAATGGTTATCTTCGGTCCACGAGGATCGTCGGAAGGGAAGTCCGAGTTGTCTGCGGCCGAGGACGCGTTCTACACAGGTGTGCAAAGTCTGGCGCTCGTCGCCGGCGGCGTGCGAAATGAACATCAGGCCGCGGCTGCCTTTCGCGCCGCCACGGACCTGGATCCGGATATGTGCGATGCCTGGTTGGGCCGCGCCATGGCCGGTGAAGTCACCTCCGAGGTGATCTACGGTGCGTACCGATCGGTGCACAACCTGTACCGGGATCAGCAACGGGCGGGGCTGGTCGATCGTGCGCTGTGGTGTCAGGTCGAGATCGGCGTCTTCGGGCTGCGCGTGGCCATGGCGGATCGGGATCAGATCGCCATCGCACAGGCATGCTCTTATGCCGATGGCGGCGAATGGGGGGAAGCCGCAGCGATTCTCGCCGAAGTGCCGCGCGACGATGTGGCCGACTTCGTGCGGATGTCGCTGTTCTTCCGCACCAAACAGTGGCTCGATGTGCTCGCCACTCGCAATGCCAAGCCCGCGCTCGAGGATGGGCTGCTGGATATCGCGGCCGAGCTGATGACGGCACAGGCGCTGGCGCATCTGGGCCGGCTCGGCGAGGCCCTGCCGCGCGCGCAGCGCATCGTCGAGGACAGTCAGTCCGGCAATCTGTCCTACATCTGGGCGGACGCGCACTTCCTGCTCGGCATGCTGCTGCGCCACGACGGCGAGCACGATGCCGCCGACAAGATCCTCAAGGGGCTGCAGGGTTCCGCACTGTGGCCGGACCGCCCCGAATGGCAACGTGCGGTGCGGGACAAGAGCTATCGACTCGAGATCACCAACGCCGAGGTCATCGCTTCGCGCACCAATCAGTGGGATCCGAAGTCCGGTGACGACCCGACCGAGGTAGCCGCATCCGCCGCGAAGCTCGCACGCGAGTCGCAACTGGAGGAAGCCTCCGAGCTACTGCGGGCGCAGATCGGCATGGACTCGGTCAAGGAGCAGGTCGACCGGCTCAAGTCGGGTGTGCTGATGGATCAGGTACGGGCCAAACGCGGCCTGGCCGTGGATTCCCGATCGCAGCATCTGATCTTCTCCGGCCCACCGGGTACCGGCAAGACGACCATCGCCCGCGTTATCGCCAAAATCTTCGCCGGGCTCGGCGTCGTCGAGAATGCCGACGTCATCGAGGTGTCGCGCAACGATATGGTCGGCACCCACCTCGGCCACACCGCGCCGAAGACGAACGCGCTGATCGATTCCGCGCTCGGTGGTGTGCTGTTCATCGATGAGGCGTACACCCTGATCCAGGAGGGGCTCTCCGGTGGTGACGCCTTCGGCAAGGAAGCCGTCGACACCCTGCTGGCCCGCATGGAGAACGACCGCGACAAATTGGTCGTGATCATCGCGGGTTACGAGGACCAGATCGACCGATTCCTGGCCTCCAACGACGGTCTCGCATCGCGCTTCACCAAGCGCATCCGCTTCTCCAGCTATGATGCCGACGAACTGGTGCGGATCGCCGATCATATTGCGAACAAAAAGGATTCGATCCTGTCCGGCGAGGCCAAAGACGTGCTGCGGGTGCGGTGCGAGCAGCTGTCGGGGCAGACCAAGAATGGTCGGCGGCTGATCGATCTGGCGGGCAACGGTCGTTTCGTCCGCAATGTGGTCGAGGCCGCCGAAGCCGAACGCGACTACCGCTTCACCAGGGACAACGCGGATGTGCTCTCGATGACCAATGAGGAGTTGATGACCATCGACTCCTCGGACATCACTGCCGCGCTCGCGGGCTTGGCGCCGGCCGCGACGGGCTGATCCGCATGGCGCGCTTCCGGGTGGTGACCAAGCACCAGATATCGGGCTGGCGGTTTCTGCTGCGCCGGATCGAGCATGCGCTGGTCCGTCGGGACGCCTCGATGGTCGATGATCCGCAGCGTGGTCGTTCCACCGCGCTGTCGATCGGTATCGCATTGGCCTGCATGGTGATCGCCGGTGCGGCTCTGATGGCGTTCTTCAAGCCCGCCAAGAAGGTGGGGGATTCGAAGATCATCGCGGAAAAGGACACCGGCGCGCTGTACGTGCGTGTCGGCGGTCGGTTGCATCCGGCGTTGAATCTGACCTCGGCGCGGCTGATCGCCGGTTCGCCCGACAATCCGGTACCGGTCTCGCCTGACGAGTTGGCCAAGTACCCGCGCGGGCCGTGGGTCGGTATTCCGGGCGCGCCCGGCGTGATCGCGGACAACGGCGACCGGAACTCGTCCTGGACGGTGTGTGATACCGCGAAGGTCGGTGCGGCGGCACCGGTCAATCCGCAGACCGGATTGCCGACGGTCGCTTTGTCGCCGGTGCTGACCACCGCAATCGGCGGTCCACTGACCGTCGACGGCGATGCGATCCGCGGGCTTGCCGCTGATGAGGCGCGGCTGCTGCGCGATGACACCACCACCTGGCTGGTGTACTCCGATCCGCAGCAGGGCATTGTTCGCGCGTCGATAGATCTGAGTAATTCGGCGGTGATCCTGGCCCTTGGCATCGATCCGACCTCGACCGTGGTCTCGGCGTCCAAGGGTTTCATCTCCGCCATCCCAGAGATGCCGCCGCTGCGCGTGCCCGAGGTACCCGGTGCGGGGAATACCGTGACATTCTCCTCGGGTCTGAGCGTGCCGGTCGGTTCGGTGCTCACGGTATCGGCGCCGGATCGTGGCGCATTCTACTATTTGGTATCGGAATCCGGTGTGGTACAGATCAATTCGGTGCTCGCGTCGATCATCCGCAATGCCGATTCGCACGGTTCGATTTCGACGCGGACGGTCGGACCGGATGTCATCGCGGCGAATCTGCGTCCGGGTGCTTGGCCCGGGACGGCCGCCTACCCGACGCGACCCGTACACGTCGTCGACCCGATGCGTTTGGGGGTGACCTGCTATCACTGGTGGCGTGCGGGCACCGATCAGAATGCCTCGACCGAGCTGCTCGTGGGCCGGCAGCTGCCGTTGCAGGTGGACGAACAGAGTCGAACCGTCGGCCTGGTGACGGCCACCGGTTCCCGCGGGACCACCGCCGATGCCGCGTATCTGCCGCGCACCACCGGACGCTTCGTTCAGGTGACCGGCGCGGACCCCGGATCGCCGCGGCGGGAGTCGCTGTTCTGGATCTCCGACAGCGGCGTTCGCTACGGCATCAATGCCGTGGTCGAGTCCAACTCCAATCCGGATTCGACCTTGACATCGCTCGGACTGCGCACCCCGGTGCCCGCACCGTGGTCCATGGTGTCGTTGTTCGCGGTCGGCCCCACCCTGTCGAAGAAGGATGCCCGGATCCAGCACGACGGCATCCCGACGAACAAGGCCGTGATCGGCCTCCCGGGTGGTACCCCGTGACAGCTACCCGCCGATTCGTGCGGCCCGCGCGGATGGTGCGTGGACCCAAAGCTCCTGCGGTAACCGAATTGCGGCTGCAGCCGCCGACCGAATTGCCCAAGCCGGTGCCGCCGTCGCGGCTGAAGATGATCATGCCGGTGGTCATGGTGTCGGCCATGGCCGGGATGATGGTGATGATGTTCCGCGGCGGCGGGCAGATGTCGCCGATGATGCTGATGTTCCCGGTCATGATGCTGGTTTCCATGGGCGGGATGATGGGCGGTGCGTTCTCCGGCAGCGGTAACGGAGGCGCGGCGAGTCTGAACGAGGAACGCAAGGACTATCTGCGCAGCATTACCGATAACCGCAAGACCGTGCATGCCGCGGAATCCGAACTGCATAACTACCTGCGCTATACCCATCCCGGTCCGGCCGAAATCGCCGCGTTGATCGGTGGCAAGCGCATGTGGGAGGTCCAGGTCGCCAGTCCGCAGTTCCTGCGGGTACGGGTCGGGCGGGGCCGGATCGCCAACCAGGTGCGGGTCATCGTGCCCGAGGCCGCGCCGACGTCGGATCTCGATCCGGTCGGCGTGGTCGAGGTGACCCGATTCGCGAAGGCGTATTCGACTGTCGGCGGTATGCCGGTCGCGATCAATCTGCTTTCGGCGCCACAGATCGGTGTCGACGGTGATCCCGATACAGTGGCCGCGCTGGTGCGGGCGATGATTGCCGAGGTCGTCGTGCTGCACGGCCCGGATCAGATCGCGGTCGCGGCGGTGCTGTCGAATCCGGACGCACCGGAGTGGTCGTGGCTGAAATGGTTGCCGCACACCCAACATCCGAGTGATACCGACGCGATCGGGTCGAGCCGGATGGTATATCGCAGCGTTTCGGAGTTGCGTGCCAAGGCGTTGGCCGGACTCAATCGTGGCCCGTTCTCCGCGAATTCCGAACCGACGCTGGATCGCAAGCACTATCTGCTGATCGTCGATGACAGCAGTCCGGCCACCGATCGGGATATCTCCGGTATCGATGGCTGCACCTGGCTGCGGCTGGGCCGGGCCGAGCAGACCTTGCCGAGGGCGCTGAAGTTCACGGTGGGGCCCGATCGGGCGCTGCACGAGGTGACCCCGCGCGGGCTGCGGCGGGTCGGAGTCGCCGACGGGATGTCGGTGGCGACGGCGAAGGCGTTGGCCCGCAGTATCTCCCCGTACCGGCTGTCCACTGTGGTCGAGGCCGTGGTCGCGGACCATGCCAGCGGTGGCACGTCGTGGGAGGAACTGGTCAACATTATCGATCCGGGGGCCATCCGGGTCGAGCAGCAGTGGCCGCCCCGCCGTGACGCGGACCGATCCCGGCTGAACGTTCCTTTCGGTTACGACCCGGCCGGTGGCGTGGTCCATCTCGATATCAAGGAATCGGCCGAGGAGGGTATGGGCCCGCACGGCATGTGCATCGGCGCCACCGGTTCCGGAAAGTCGGAATTTCTTCGCACCCTTGTGCTTTCAGCGGTGGCGACGCATACCCCGGATGCGCTGAACCTGCTGCTGGTCGACTTCAAGGGCGGCGCGACCTTCCTCGGGTTCGACCGGCTGCATCATGTGACGGCAGTGGTCACCAATATGGAGGAAGAGGCCGATCTCGTCACCCGTATGGAAGACGTGATCAACGGCGAAATGGGCCGTCGGCAAAGGGTTTTGCGCGATGCTGGCAACTTCGCCAGCGTCGCCGACTACGAGCGGGCCCGCGAACAGGGTGCGCAGCTCGCGCCGCTGCCCACGCTGTTGATCATTCTCGACGAGTTCGCCGAACTGCTCGAACAGCATCCGAACTTCTCCAAACTGTTCGTCGCGATCGGCCGATTGGGTCGTTCGTTGCGCATCCACCTGCTGCTGGCCTCACAGAAGGTGCCCGCCAACCGGATGGGTGAGCTGGAAGCACACCTGTCCTATCGAATCGCGCTGCGCACCAACCAGACCGCTGATTCCCGCGACGCCATCGGTACCGCCGACGCGTATCATCTGCCGAAGAAGCCGGGTGCGGGTTATCTGCGAGTCGGTTCGGGTGATCTGCAGCGATTCCAGGCCGCCTATGTCGGCTCGCCGTATATCGCGCCCGCGCAGGCGTCGGCGTCCAGTGCTCAACGGGCCAGGCGACCCGGCGGTGGCTACCGGCCGCCACAGCAATTCACCACGGGGCACATTATCGAAGTGCGGCCCGCGGCGGTCGAGCCCGAACCTGTTGTGCAGCGATCGGAGACGCCGGAGGGTGAGCCGGTGACCGTGATGGAGACGGTGCTGCAACAACTGGGCGGATTCGGCACACCGGCGCACAAGATGTGGCTGCCCCCGCTGACCGTGCCGCCGACCCTGGACAAGTTCATGTCCGCTGTGACTCCGGGTTCGCTGCAATTGCCCTGGGCGATCGTGGATAAGCCGCGCCAGCAGCGCCAGGACATATGGTCGATCGACCTGTCCGGTTCGGGTGGCCACGTGGCCGTCGTCGGCGGCCCGCAGTCGGGTAAGTCGACCGCACTGCAAACGCTGATCATGTCCGCTGCGTTGACACATACGCCCGAACAGGTCCAGTTCTACTGTCTCGACTTCTCCGGCGGTCTGTCCGGTCTGCGGAATGTGCCGCATGTCGGGACGGTCGCCTCGGGCCGCGATAGCGATCGGGTCCGGCGCACCTTCGCGCTCATCACCAATCTCATGGCGAATCGGCAGGTGCTGTTCGGCGACCTCGGCATCGACACCATGCGCGAATTCCGGCGCAGGCGCTCCTCGCCACGAGAATCGGCGGAACTCACCGCCCACGGCGACGAACACGGCGATGTCTTCATCGTCGTCGACGGCTGGGATATCGGATTCGCGGTCACCGGACCGTATTTCGACGAGTACCTCCCGGTCATGGAGTCGATCGCGGTGCAGGGCCTGAACTACGGCATCCACTTGGTGGTCACCAGTTCGCGCTGGGCGGCGATCCGTCCCGCCATCAAGGATCTGTTGCAGACCCGAGTGGAGATGCGGCTCGGTGATCTCACCGACACGATCTTCCTCGGACAGCGCAATGTGGTTGCCGCGATTCCACCCGATCGGCCTGGTCGCTGCATCTCCAGCGACGCATTGCACATGCTGACCGCGCTGCCGCGCATCGATGGGGTGGGCGAGGCCGAATCTGCGGGTGCGGGTCTGGCGGCCGCGGTCGACCAACTGAACCAGAAGTACCAGGGCCGCCGGGCTCCGGAGGTCAGACTGCTGCCCGCCCAGGTCACCTTGGCCGAGGTCCGCGCGGGCCGACCGGAACCGACGAATCTGGCGCAGCGCCTCGTGGTGCCCTTCGGTATTCGCGAATCCGATTTGTACCCTGCCACGGTCGATTTCGGTGTTTCGACGCATCTGGTCGTGCTCGGCTCGTCCGGCTCGGGCAAGTCGACGGTGCTGGCCGCGCTGCTGGAGTCGATCCGGCTGCAGTTCAACAAGGATCAGGCCAGGGTGCTGTTGGTCGACTACCGCCGCCAACATATGGACGCCATCCCGGACGACCAGTCGATCGGCTATCTGACCAGCGAGCGCGATCTGCGTGAAGGGTTGCCGCCGTTCGCGGAGAAGATGCGCAGCCGCCGCCCTCCGGACGGTGTGACCTCGCAACAGCTCAAGGATCGTTCGTGGTGGTCCGGGCCGGAAATCTTCGTGGTGATCGACGATTACCACATGGTCGCCCAGCGCGGTATGCCCAATCCGCTGGAGCCGCTCAAGGACATCATTGTCGACGGCCGCGACACCGGTCTGCACGTAATCGCGGCCCGCAATATCGCCCAGGCCGATACCGCGCTGTACGACAGTGTGCTCGGCCAGATCAAGAATCTGAATTCGTCGGGATTCATTATGGACGGCTCGAAACTGGACGGAATTCTGATCGGCGATGTGAAGCCGACGAAGCAACCGGTGGGACGGGGCATCTTCGTCGAACCGCTGCACTCGCGCCGGGATCTTGTGCAGTCGGCCTGGACGCCGCCGGAGGACTAACGCTGGTCGGCAGTGGTGCGGGGCGTATTCGAGATCGACTCGACGAATCTTCCCAATACTGAGAATGCCTTAGCGTTTGTGCTGTACCGCTCACTACTGAGTCGGCGCTCATCGTTAGGAGAACTCATATGTCTTCTCTCACAGTCGACCCGGCGCATCTCCCGGTTGTCAGTTCCCAACTCAACGCAATCGCTGGCCAGGCGATCGGATCGCTAATCCAGACCGCAACCACCTGCGTCGTGGCCCCGCCGGCGTGGGATTTCTGCAGCGCGTTGGTCCTTCCCGCAGTAACTGCTGCTTACGGCGAATCGTTCTACAGCTGCACTGCCGATGGCTTCGTGCATCGCGAAGTCGGAACGGCGGCGCTACCTCCCACGGCCGTCGCCTATTCCGGTGCCGACGCCATCAATCACGCCAGTGTCGCGTGCACTGGTGCGACGCTCAGCGAAATGCCCAGATAGCCGGAACCCAGATAGCCGGAACGAAGGCTTGATCCATGCCGATTTGGAACGCATTCCCGCCGGAGATAAATGTCGGTAGTCTGGTCGGCTACCCTCCCCTCGGGATCCCCCGGCCGCCTGGTGTCGGGACCATCGAATCTGCCGCCAAGTCTTACGCGGAGTCGGGCATGGCGTTGCTGGACGCGGCGGCGAGAACCGAGGCTGCGATGGGCAACATGGGAGAGTCTTGGCGCGGAGAATCGGCCGAATTGGCGCAGTCGGCCTTTCGGAACCATACGAATTGGCTCATCCAGCAGTCCCAGGCCGCCGAGCAGGCGTCGGCAGTTCTGCATTCGGTCGCCGGAGAATTCAAAACCGCCCAGTCTGCAATGAAGATTGTTCGTGGGATGCTCATCGAGAACAAGCTGGAGCGGAAAATCCTTCTCGCGACCAATCAGGGGGGTCAGAACCTTTTTCCGTTGCTCATCAATCAGCTGGTGTATTTCGCAATTTGGGGTGCCGCAAGTGGGGTCTTGGATGCCTATGCGGGTGTGGTGATGCCGACTTTGTCGACGCTGCCGCCGCCGGCTCTGCCAGAGCCCATCGTCACGGACCCGGGTGTGCCGCCGCCACCGCCGCAATTCCAAGTGCCGGTGTACAAGCCGAAGTCGGGTATACCTCAGCAATTCAATAGATCGACTACCGCCAACCACAACAATACGACCACCAATAACAGCACCAATACCGGTACCAATTCCAAAACCAACACAAATACGAACAACGGCAGTAACAACACCGGCGATACAAATACCGGTGATACCAACCCCGGCAAGACGCCGACCGACACCACTCAGTCGCCGACGCAGCCCTCGACAGCGGATCCGAGTGAAATCACTTCGCCGTTCAGCGATTCGGGATCGTACGCGGGCACCGACGGGTTCGCCGAACAGTCGGGATTCCCTGGAACCTCGCCCAATTCGCCGACATTGGCGGGTTTGAGCGGGGGCGCGGGAAGTCTGGTCGCGTTGAATTTGGCCCGGGGCGGACTCGGCTCGATGCCGGGTGCGTCCACCGGATTCCGGATGCCTTCCAATTGGCTGCGCGGTCCGGGCACGGCGTACGGCGCGTCGTCGAATCCGGCAGGCACCGCACCGGCCGGTCGAGCGGCACCGCGTCGGGGCGCCATCGCACCGAAGGCACAAATGCGGCGCCGTCGGGACGAGGAACGGAAACCGGGCAAGGTATTCGTGCCGGGTGAGCAGGTTGAAGTTCCGGTATTGGAGAAGCCGCCGGTGATCGGCGTCATCGAATATGCCGACGAACGTCCGGAAGATGTTGTCGCCGACGGTGATTCGCTCGTGGGCATCCTCGAGCGCTCCGATGACGACGAGCGCTCCGATGACGCGGCGGCGGTAGCCGAGCCAGAGCCTGCCCGGTGAAATACCGCGGCGGAATTTAGATCCACTCCAGAGAGGAAACTACAGTGGCCACCACTTACACCGGTGATCCGAAGGTATTGAACCAAACTGCGGTCAATGCCATGGCTTGCCAGGGCGAACTCGAAGGCTACCTGCGCAGCTGGATGAGCTTGCGTGACGAATTCGCCAGCGCTGTCCACGGCTCGCAAACCGGTACGCAAATCCAGAACACGATGGACCATGCGCACACCGCCGGTGTGAAACTGGCCCAGACGCTGCAGGAAATCATCGACACGCTGAAGGACACCGGCGTCCGAATCGACGCGGCAGACCTTCAGAACGCTGCCACGATGGCGCGGGCGGTCGAACTCGGTACGAACAGTACGGTCGACACCGGCTCGTGGCAGTAAAGCCGCGTGTGACGCATTACGAATCGTAAGAACCCAAAGATAAGGCTGGCAGGCAATGTATAACAACTACGCAGGTGTCGATTCGGCGAGTCTCACCGTGGATGGCGTTCTGAAGGGTATGGACTCGAACGCTCTGCACTTGCACTCACTGATCAAGGAACTCGAAGGTTGCTTCTCGGGTTTGGCCGCGGATGTCGCCAAACCGCTGATGGACAAGTTCAAGGCGGCGCTTGGCAATGCCGCAGAGGGAACCGGCTACCAGGGGCAGCTCATGCAGGTGAAGCGGGCGATCTCCCAGACCACCGGCTCCGAGGGCTTCATGCGGGAGACCGACCACCAGCAGGGCGCCAGGTTCATGGCGATCGGTGGCGTCTAGTAATCTCACAGCCCCCGTCCGCTTCGTCGGCCCGGCCACGGCGAAACGAGGCTGCGGGCGACTGGTCAATTGGTGAAGGTGTGGAAACTGATCCGATCGCGATCGATCTGAATGTCGATGCCGCGCTGCTGTTGCGAGACATGGCCGGCATCGATTCCTACCCGCCGATCCTGGCGTTGATGCCGAATATCTTCGACATCGACGACCTGGAGCGGGTGCGCGCTGTCGTCGCGGAACAGCTCACCGAGGTGGGCATCATCGAAGGCGACCGCGTGCACCCGACGGTCGAGCACTGGTTGCAGTGCCTGGACCGCCCGGATGTGGAAATGATGGCGCTCGTGTTGGCCACCGGACTGGATGGCGAACAAAAGGACATGCTGCGCATGTCGTTGGTGCGTCGCGGCGATTCCCATGTTTTGGCGGTGCGCTGTGACGACGAGATCGTCATCCAGGCGGTGTACCAGCAGGAACAGCAATTGGATTCGGTATCGGCCGCGGTCGGTGCGGCGCTGGGGTCCGCTGCGGCACTGAGTTTCGCGCCGATGACCGCGGCGCAGGCCGAGCTCGACGAGATGCCCGACGACCAGGACGGACGACGGCAGGTACTGCTGGAGTTGGGGGCACAGCCGCATACCGCGGGTGTGCTCAGCCGGGCATTCGATGAGGTCGTCCGGCGAGCGGCAGTGACGGTGGTACAACACCAGGACGGAGTCGAGCTGAAGCCGAAGTACGGTGTGAGCGTGCTGGATACGCTGTCGGGGCGCATCGTTGTGACACCGAGTGTGGCGATGGACGGGGAAGTCCGATCGACCTACGCACCCGGTGACGACGCGGCACTGCACGCCGCGATCGTGGGACTCGTCGAGTTGTTGCCGGGCCGAAGTTGGTTCGATACCAGCCGGATTGGTTGACGTCCCAATGGGTTTTTGGAGAGGACGACAGATATGAGCCGAGCGCCGAGTACCAATGGTCATCCGGCCGAGTCCGTCCGACACAAGGGCGGTTACGACGCCTTTTTCATGGAGGCGGCGCCGGAGCCGGAGAGCGGCCCGGCGACCGGCAGCGTCCCCGCACGCCCACAATCCGGCTACAGCGAACCGGTGATCGGTACACGTGATCAGTCGATAGCGCAGCCCGCGGCGGGTGCCGCGGGTCCGGTGCCAGCGCAGAGCGTGGCCGCGCCGGAAGCCGGTGCGGCACGCCCCGCCGCACCGCACCCAGCCACACCGAATGTGGCTGCGCCAACCGCGGACTCGGCACGCGAGAGCTATGCGGCGGCTATGTCTTCGTCGCCCGAGATGTGGACGGCCCATGCGGGGGCCGATCCCGCTACCGCTCGGATCACACACACGGCATCGGCGAACACATCGAGTAGCGATGCCGGGCCCACCGCCGAAAGAGCCAGCGTCGAAAGACCAGGCGCCGAATCCACCGATACGCCATGGCAACCCGCCCAGGCGACGAACTGGGTGCTCGATCGCGTCGACCGTACGGCGGCGCCGCAGGTCGAGGTGCTGCCCGCGGCATTGACCTCGATGGACCTGTTGGCCGATATCTCGGCGGCCAATCGGGCCAAGCTGCAGTCCAGCACCGGTGTGCGCGGCGCGCTGAACAAGGTCGGATTCCGCCTCGGCCTCTCACCCGCCGAGCAGCGCGCCGAGGATCGGCGCGCCCGAGTTCGCCGACAGCTCAACACGCCCTACCAGATCGCGGTGATCAGCGTGAAGGGCGGTGTCGGCCGCACCACCATCGCCGCGACGCTCGGCTCGACCTTCGCGGCGTTGCGCCCGGACCGGGTCGTCGCCGTGGACGCGAATCCGGACTTCGGCGATCTGCCCACCCGTACCGCTCCGCACCCGTACGGCCTGACCCTGCGCGATCTGGCGCAGGCGTCGAATCTCGAGGCCTTCTCGACGGTGCAGTCGTTCATGTCGATCAATTCGGCCGATCTCGCCACCATCGCCTCGCCGTGGACCATCGAGGCCAGCGAGGCGCTTTCAGGCCGCGAATACACCACGGCTGTCGAGGTTTTGCGCCGCCACTTCAATCTTCTGCTCGTCGACTGCGGTACGGGCGTGCTGGATTCGGTGACGCTGAGCGTGCTGCAGACCAGCGATGCCGTCGTGGTGGTCACCCCGCCCACTGTCGGCGGGGTGAAAGGTGCGGTGGCCACATTGAATTGGCTGAGTTCGCATGGTATGCAGCATCTGATCGCCAAATCGGTCGTCTCGATCGTGCATCAGCAACCGTCCAAGCCGGTCGTCGACGTCGAGGCGATCGAGAAGCTGTTCGCCACCGGGCAGCGCCCGACCTGCATTCTGCCCTTCGACAATCATCTGGCCGAGGGCGGCGAGATCGATCTGCGCCTGGTGGACAAAGAAACCCTGCTCGCCTTCGAAGAACTCGCGGCCGGGCTTGCCGATGGATTTCCGAACTATCTGGGTGGCGCCGGCGGCGGCCGGGCCACCGGAGGGTGGCGATGAGTACTGCCGTTGCTTCGCCACCGGGCGCGGCGCCCGCGGCATCCGCCGAGGTGGCGCGCGCCCGCATGGCGGTCCTGGTGTCCAGCTACCAGGTCGACGTCGTGGTGCCGACCAAGTTCACCATCGAGACCTTCATCGATGACCTGCTTGTCGTCCTGGCCAAGGCCATCGACGACGAGACCGTCGATTTCACTCCGCCGACCGGACAGTGGAGCTTGGCTCGGCCGGGCGAAGCGCCGATGCCGCGCTGGCGTAGCCTCGCCGACCACGATGTCGTCGACGGCACCGTGCTGATGTTGGCCGCGGTCGAATCCGCGGAGGTCTTCACACCGGTCGTGGAGGACATCACCGACGCGCTCGCGCTGATCAACGAGCGCGAATTCGCCGAATTCGACCCGCAGACCACCGCGGTCGTCGGCCTGAGCACACTGGGTGTCGGCGCGGTCGCCATCGCGGCGATGTTGTCGGTGTCGTGGACCGAATCCGGGTCGATCTGGTGGTACGCGCTGCCGGCGCTGCTGCTCGGCGCGGTGTGCTGGGGCGGCGCGGTGCAGGTGCGACAGCGCAACTTCGCGCCGCGGATCTGCCTCGGGTTGGCATTGTCGTCGATTCCGCTGTTGTTCGCGGGCGGCGCGATGCTGGTGCCGCCGGCCTACGGTGAGCCGGGTCCGTTCGCCGCCGCCAATCTGGCCGCTGGATCGGTTGTCGCGGCCGTCGCGGCCGCGGCCATGATGCGCGTGACCAAGCTCGGAATCGCGACATTGATGGCGGTCACCGTGCTCGGTGTGACTGTGGCGGCCGCGGCGATTCCGATGACCTATCTGGATCTGTCGGTGCGCCAGATATCCGGTGGCGCAGCACTTGTCGGACTCGTGCTGCTGACTGCCGCACCGCGCCTTGCCGTCGTGGTCGCCCGGATTCGGCCACCGGATCTGCCGGACCCAGGCAACGATGTCAACCCGGCCACGCTGACCGACATCTTCGATGCCGAATCCGCGCGCGATGACGCCGAACTCGAGTCCACCGAGGACATCGAACGACAGCGCGAGCAGGCCGGGGCCGGCATCGAGGGCCGGGCCCGACTGGCGGTGACCAGTCTGCGCGGGCTTATCGCCGCCACCGCGGCACTTTTGGCGGGCGCCGCCGTGCTGTCGGCCGCGGTGAGCCCGGGTGGTATCCGGGAAATCGTGCTGGCCGCGGCCGTGGCGGGTTTGTTGGCCCTGCGCGCGCGCTGGTTCCCGGACCGGGTACAGGCCATCGCGCTCGTCATCGCGTCGGCGGTCACCGTGGTCGGCGTCGGCTTCGTGCTGGTCACTGCGTACGAAACGGCGCCGGCGCGGCTGGTCGTCGTCCTCGTTGTCGGTGTGGCGGCCATCGCGGCATGTGTTGCGTCGGTGAAGTTGCCGGGTCGGCGGCTCTCGCCGGTCACCCGGCGGATCATCGATCTGGTGGAGTACGCGCTGATTCTGGTGATCCCGATCATCGCCTGCTGGATCATGGGCATCTATACCGCGATGAGGGCGATCTGATGCGAATCGGCACAACCGCGATCGCGGTGCTTGCCGGATTCGCGCTGATCGCCTCCGCCGCACCGGCATTGGCGGTGGATCCGCCGCAGGTCATCGTCGGCGCGCCCGCGGATGATCCGCCCGGCCC
Source organism: Nocardia sp. NPDC049707 (assembly GCF_040674855.1). NCBI lineage: Bacteria > Bacillati > Actinomycetota > Actinomycetes > Mycobacteriales > Nocardiaceae > Nocardia > Nocardia sp. NPDC049707. The sequence continues at coordinate 31,103 of NZ_JBFANN010000035.1, forward strand.
CGAGTTGCCGACGAAACAGGACAAGGGCTGCTTGGCAACCGGCGTACTGAAGGACAGCGATCTGGCGCGCACGCCGCCGCCGGAGTTGGCGCTGGATCTACCGAAGGCCCGTGCGCTGAGCCGGGGTGCCGGGGTGACCGTCGCGGTGCTCGACACCGGTGTCACGCCCAATGACCGCCTGCCCGGTCTGGTCGGCGGCGGTGACTATGTCACGACAGGTGGCGACGGTCTGTCCGATTGCGATGCGCATGGCACCCTGATCGCCGGAATCATCGGCGCCGCATCCGATCCCACGGACGGATTCACCGGGGTCGCTCCGGACGCCAAGATCATATCCATTCGCTATCGATCCGGCGCCTTCAGCGCCGAACGGCCGAATAACGACGCGGCGCAAAACCTCTCGGTGGATATCCGGACACTGTCGCGGGCGATCGTGCATGCGGCGAATCTGGGTGCCGGCGTGATCACGGTGGCGCTGCCGGTCTGTGTTCCGGTGGGACTCGCGGTGGATCAGTCGATACTGTCGGCGGCGATCGGCTACGCGGTGCACGTGCGGGGCGCGCTGATCGTCGCGGGTGCCGGCAATGCCAACACCGGCTGTGATCAGAATCCGGATATCGATCCGACCCGGCCGAGCGACCCGAGGAACTGGCGTGATGTCAAGACCGTGTCCGCGCCGGGCTGGTTCGGGGCGGACGTGCTGACGGTGGGTTTCACGACCGCCAGCGGCGCCACCATGTCCGATTCGCTGACGGGTCCGTGGGTTTCGATCGGCGCACCGGGTACCGCGATCGAATCGCTCGGTCCCGGTGGCAGTGGCCTGATCAATGGTGTCGGTGAACCCAACAAACTGGTGCCGGTCGGCGGCGCGTCGTTCGCGGCCGCGTATGTCAGCGGGGTGGCCGCCCTGCTGCGCTCCCGATTCCCCAACGAAACCCCGGCCGAGATCATGGCCCGCCTGACCGCCAGCGCGCACGCGCCTGCGCGTGGCATCGATAACGTTATCGGCGCGGGTGTCATCGACCCACTCACCGCGCTCAGCTATCGCACGGCGCCCAAGCCGCCGATCGGACTGTACCGGTGGTCGGAACTGGTGCTGCCGGAACCGCCGCGCGCCAAGGATGGTCGTCCGCCGTTCGCGGCCGCTGTCGTCATCGTCGCCGCGGTGCTGCTCGGGCTCGGTGCCACCTTTGCGAGCTCCGCGATCCGGAGGCGGCGGTGAGCCTTCCGAGTGTTCGGGTGGGCGGTGTCGAACGTGGTCCGTTCGCCTTCGCCGTGATCGGCGGCAGCCTGGTGGTTACCGGGCTGTGGGCGCGCACCCCGATCTGGGCGAGCGCGGCGGTGGTCACCGTGCTGCTGGTGACCGTGGCGGTCAAGGTGAACGGACGCACGACCAGCAGATGGCTGCTCGACTGGGCCGATTACCGATTCGGCCGGGCCGCCAGAGCCGAAGCGCTCGCCGGTCCGGCGGATGTCACCGATATCGGGGTTGCCGCGGGGGTCTGCGGCATTCGTGCCGAGGGCACCGTGCTCACGGCGATGATTCAGCTCGCCCCCAACCTCGACCTGCCGACGGTCATCGCGGAAAAATCCGTCTACACCGAGGACACCGTCCCCGTCGATGATCTGCTCGATCTGCTCGATCAGTTCGGTCTAGCGGTCGATATCGATATCGTGACCACCGGTCAGCGGGTTCGTCCGACCGGTAACTACAGCATGCTCTACGACCAGCTGATCGGCTCCCATCCGGTCGTCGGCCATCGCCTCACCTGGTTGGTCGTCCGGCTGGATATGGAGCGGAACCTGGATCTGCTGCAGCGGCGTGGACTGGTCGCGATGGTCGCGCCGAGAGCGTTGGCCACCGCGGCGCACCGCATCGCGGGCCGATTGCGAGAACGCGGTATCGCCGCGCACGCATTGCCCGCGGCGGCAATGCTGGAGGCCACCAGGGTGTTGCACGCCGGCGTCGAACTCGGCGATCTGCGTGAGACCTGGACCTGTATGGAGTCTTCGGCGCCGGGTCGCTGCGTGACCAGTTTCCTGATCGACTGGACGCGGCTCGACGGCGCTGGCTTGGATGATTGCTGGGCGTGGAACCGCGGCCGGACCACGCTGGTGGTCAGCCTCACCGATGCCACGGCCGGGCCGCGCGCGCTCGCGCGGTATATCGGCCCGCCGGTCACGACCGAGCCGCCGGACTATCTGCGTCGGTTGACCGGCATGCAGGCCATCGCATTGCTGGCCACGATGCCGACCGGGACGTCGATCCGTGCCGTGCCCGTCGATGAGTCGGGCCGCGACATCGCCTCCGATGAGCTACTGCCGGAACTCACGATCGCGATCGGCCCCAATGGCCAGATTCTCGGTTCCATCAGCGGTCAGCCGCGTCATACCCTGGCGCTGCCGCTGTTCGACCCGGCTCGCTACAACCCGCGTCGGCGCACCATCGATGTGCACGCCGACCTGCCGGTGGCACAGCAGATCGTGTTGCGTGCCATGGTGGTCGGCGCCAATGTCGAGGTCCATTCGGTGCGCCCGCACCGTTGGTGGCAGCTGGTCGCCGCGGTCGGTGATCCGGAGTCGTTGCGCCTGGCTCCGGAGGAGGGTGCCGCGAATGCCGCTGCGGGGCAAGCCGGTTCGGGTCCGCCACCGTCCTCGGCGACGATCACGGTGTTCGACAATCTGCCGCCGCAGGTATCGACCGCGCACACCACGGTCACCATCAGCGAGCCCGGTGGGCCACGGCGACGGTCGGTTGATCTGGCGATCAACCAGGTCAGCGCGACCGCAGTGGATGTCAGTATTCCGATGCGGACCGTGCGTGTCGATTTGATCGAGCCGCGCGGTGAAACCCGCTATTTCGATTCCGCCGCCGAACAACCCGCGATCACCGCGGGTGCCAATGGCGCCACGCCAGGGCCGGACGTTCGGGGCATGAGCTGATCGGAGACAGGTAATGTCTATCAGCGTGGTTGTGGACTCCCAGCCGAATGACGGCGAATTTGTGCAGGAGGATGGTGGGGAGGCACTGACACCGAGGCAGGCCGCGGTAGCGATCTTCTCGAGTCGGCTGTCGGAATTGATCGCGGAGTCGGTGGTATCTACCGAGGACGGGTCGACGCGGTCGCTGACGCTCTATTCGCTTGCGCAGCATCTGGAGCAGGCGTACCCGGATGTCCCGGTCTCGCAATCGGGTCTGTACCGGCTCATTCATGGGGATGCGGTACCCCGGCTCGATCTGATCATTGCCTTGGCGCGGGTATTCGACGTGCCGCCGGAACATTTCGTCACCGAGCAGAAGAAACGCTGATTGCGTTATTCCCGTCAGTGGGAATATGCCTGGCCGCGGTGCGGTCCGGTCTGGATACGATCCCGACCATGGCTGCCGAGGACCCGGGAGATGTATTTCTCCGCCATCGAGGCGCGGTCCTGGAGGCGCTGCTCTCGGATCCCTCATTCGGAGAAAACGATCCGGCCACCGGGTCTGTGCTGAGCGGACCCCTGGTCGGCGATCCGGAACTCGGGGAACCGGATTTCGGCAGCGATCCGTTCTCTGGTGCCGCGATGTCGGCCGATTCGGCCCAGGGTGCTCTGCCCGAAACGGATCTGCCGCCGCGGCGAACCTCCGATGGGCCCAAGGCCAGTGAGCGGATCATCGCGCTGCTGAACGGGCAGCAGTCGGATGCCGCACCGGCAATGGACTTTTCAGCGGACTACTCCGATGTCTCGGCAAAGCAGCCGCCGCTGGAGGAATCCACGCGGTCCGCGTCCGGGGCGCCGAAGACGCGTGGGCCCGATACCGCAGAGCAGTTCGCCCAGCTGGCGAAGAAGCTCAAGAATCCCAAGGTCGCGTTGGCGGTCTGTGGTGTCTTGGCCGTGCTGCTCATCATCGCGCTGGTTTCCACCGGCGGGAAGGACGATTCGCAAGCGCCGGATCGCATCGCGGTTATCACGCCATCGGCGACCGCGGCGGCCCCGACGTCATCGAAACCGGAATCGGTCTCCGGAACGATCACCCCGAAATCTGCCACTGCCAACTGCCCGCCGGGCAGTACACCGGGCATGGATGCCTTCGGTGGCCAGCAGGGCAAGGCTTGGTCATGCGTGCGCGCGTACAAAGTCGACGGGCAGGTACTGACCATCGATCTCGGCAAGACCTATCAGATCGATTCGATCGGCATCGTCCCCGGTTGGGACAGCATCGGCAGCGATGGCGTGGACCATTGGACGAAATACCGGACCGCCAGCCGGGTCAAGTACTCGTTCAACGATCCGAACGGTACGGGCTACACCCAACCGACCCTGGATCAGCGCACCCTGGTCGTTACCAAGTTCGAGGTTCCCGTGCAGGCCTCCAAGATCGTACTGACAATTCAGGAATCGAAAGGCGATCCGACGATCAATACGACCGCGATTTCCTCCATCGTGATCACCGGGCATTGAGGCTGCTGTCATGTCAGTAGTCGAGTTGGTCTGCCAGTACTGCTCACACCGCAATAGCGGTAACCCGGCACAATGCGGGCACTGCGGTGCGCCGCTGCCCGCGGTCCATCGACCTTCGGGTCCGGCCGGGCATGCGGGGCCGGCGGAGCGCGTCGTCGCGGGAGTCGAGCGGGCCGCTTCGGCCACCGAGAGTGTGGTGGCGGGTGCGGAGCATGCGGTGGCAGGTGTGGAAAAGCTTGTCGCCGGACAGTATCCGCGCTGGCAGTGGGTGGCCTCGATCGCGGGCATCGCGATCATGGTCCTCGTCCTCGGCGTCACGGTCGTCCGTTCGTGTTCGACGTCGCTGACCTCGATGCCCGATCGGGGGGGCGAGCAGGCATTGCCCGGCCAGTTGCGCGCGGCGGTCTCCTGTCAGCGGGTCGATTCCACGACTGAGAACTGTGTCATCCCGGCGGCCGACCCGCTGCTCTCGGGCGGGATCACCGGTGGTAAAGATCTGACGCTCTCGGTGGCATTGGATTCGCCCGAGCGCCGAGCCGATGCCGTGCGCAACTGGCGGACAGCGGGCGGAACCATCCTGGCCGATGGTGTCGTCTTCGTCGCGATCAGTCCGACGGCAACCCTGCGGTACGCGAATACCCTTGTCGGACTTCGGTTCGAGACGGGTGCCTTCACCGGGCGTGCGGCGGCCCAGACCTTCATGGCGCGAGCCGGTCTGACTCCGTGACCGACCGGACTCCGGCCGGTCAGCGTGCTTGACCAGTACTGATTTCCTGCACAAGGTATTACGCATTCAACGTGCCGCTATACAACGGCACATCAAACCATGTAATGTATGGGAATCCTACGGTTACGGGCACAGATCTCGGGAAGGCACGAGTCGATGGTGGCAACCACCCAGCAGACGATTTCATTCAAACGGTTCCGCGATGATCCGACCGACTTGGAGGCGGCCTACTTCCGGTGGATCCAGCCGGGCGCCACCGCGCCGACGATCACCGATCGGGCCGAACAGATCTTCCGACACCACTTGGAACTGGCGGCAATCCGGTTGCCGGGTGCGGCGATGACCCGGGTCTACCGCCCCGATGACGGCAGCGGGCTCGGTGCGGCCATCCAGATCGTCAATGACGATATGCCGCTGCTGGTCGATTCGGTGACCACCGCGCTGCGCCGCCTCGGCGCCGTGGTGACCGAGGTCGTCCATCCGGTCTTCGATATCTCGCGGGACCGACGCGGGCGGCTGCGGGCCATCGCTCCCAAGGAGCCCGACACCGTACCGGCGAAGGGCAGTCACACCGTCGCCGAATCGTGGATCCATGTACAGCTGGCGCCGGGTGTCGGTGCGGCACTGCTGGATCGGATCGATCGGGAACTGCCCGCGTTGCTGCAGGTGCTGCGTAAGGTCGTCGACGATACGCTCGGCATGGCGAACGCGATGGTGGCGCTCGCGGGTCGGCTCGACCATATCGCGCAGCGGTCCGACGATCCGGAAGTGCCCGAATGCGCGAAGTTGTTGCGCTGGTTGGCCAATGGGCACTTCACGGTGCTCGGCTACGGGTACTACCGCAGTGGCCGCACCGATGCCGGAACCGAACCGCAGCAGGTGCCGGGCACCGGCCTCGGCGTGCTCTGGAACGGCTCGAACGTCGACCTCGATGTCCCGGTGCTCGGCGCCTCCCGACCGGTCCTGCGGCTGGCCAACGGATCGGTGGATTCGCTGATCCCGGGGTCGGGTGAGTTGTACTTCGTCAGCGTCGCCGATTACGGCAGTGGCGCCGCCGGCGTCGGCGTGGTGCAGGGCGAGCACGTCTTCGTCGGCACCTTCACCGTCACCGGCCTGCACGAGAACATCCTGGATATCCCGGTCATCTCCCGCCGCGTGCACCAGGTCATCGAATGGGCCGGCTTCGAACTGAATTCGTTCTCCGGGCAGGCGATGCTGGAGATGATGCAGTCCTTCCCACGGGTGGAGTTGTTCTCCACCGATGCCCGGCGGCTGTTCGAAACCGTCTCCGCGGTCATGAATTTGGGGCTGCGCAGGCAGGTACGGCTGTTCATCCGCCGCGACGGACGCAGCGGTGCGGTCTACTGCCTGGTCTACCTGCCCCGCGATCGGTACTCGACCGAGGTCAAGATGCGCATGGAGGAGATCCTGCGCACCGAATTCGACGGTGAGCAGGTCGCGTACTCGGCGAGGGCGAGCGAATCCGAGCTGGCCGTAATGTATTTCACGGTGCATCGCCGCCCGGACGCGGAACCGGCCGATATCTCCGAAACCAATCGCGAGCGCATCCAGGAACTGCTCTTCGCGACAACCCGGAGTTGGGCGGACCGTTTGGTCGCCGCCGCGACCGGTGTGCCCGCGGTATCGTCGAAGGTCGCCAACACCTACGCGAGCGCCTTCCCGGTCGGATACCAGCAGGAGTACGAGCCGGAGCGGGCGCTGGTCGATCTGCAGCGGCTGGATCGTCTCGCCGACGGCGCCATCGATACGAATCTGTATCGGAACGCCGAAGCTCCGTCGGGGGAGTGGCGTTTCACGCTCTATGTCGCGGGCGAGGGCGTTTCGCTGAGCCGGGTGCTCCCGGTGCTGCAAAGTCTCGGGGTGGAAGTGGTCGACGAACGGCCGCACCGCATCACGCTGCCGGACGACACCCACAAGTGGATCTACGATTTCGGGCTGCGCGTCCCGGCGGCACTGCTGCGGACCGCGCTCGATGCCGACCTCGAGGCCGATCTCACCCGTTCGGCCGACGAGTCGCCGGTCGCGGGCGGTGTGCGGCAGCACTTCCCGGACGCTTTCGCGGCCATGTGGAACGGCAGCGCCGAGGTCGACGCGCTGAACGAACTGGTGTTGCGTGCCGGACTGCACTGGCGCCAGATCTCGATACTGCGCGCCTACGGAAAGTATCTGCAGCAGGCCGGATTCGCCTACACCCTGGGCAATATCGCCCGGGTGCTGTTGGCCCAGCCGACCATGGCCCGGTTGTTCACCGAATTGTTCGACGCCTACTTCGATCCCGACGGGGTCGGGGCGGTGGCATCGGCGCGGGCCGCGGGCATCGCCGAACGCCTGCAAGCCGAGATCGACGCGGTCGTGAGCCTGGACGCCGACCGCATCCTGCGCGCGGTTCTCGGCCTGATCACCGCGACGTTGCGCACCAACTACTATCGCCGCGACAGCGACGGCAACGGGCCGGAGTACCTGTCGTTCAAGTTCGATCCGCATGCCATCGCCGAATTGCCAAGGCCACGGCCACAATTCGAGATCTTCGTATATTCGCCACGGGTCGAGGGCGTGCATCTGCGCTTCGGTCCGGTGGCGCGTGGCGGGTTGCGCTGGTCGGACCGGTTGGAGGATTTCCGCACCGAGGTCCTGGGTCTGGTGAAGGCGCAGGCGGTGAAGAACGCGGTGATCGTGCCGGTTGGCGCCAAGGGCGGTTTCGTGGTGAAGCAGCCGCCGACGGCCACCGGTGATCCGACCGTGGATCGGCAGGCGCAGCTGACCGAGGGCATCGCCTGCTACCGCACCTTCATCTCCGGTCTGCTGGATGTGACCGATAACGTCGATCACGGCTCCGGCGAGGTGCTGCCACCGCAGCGGGTGGTCCGCCGCGACGGTGACGACACCTACCTGGTGGTCGCCGCCGACAAGGGCACCGCCACCTTCTCCGATATCGCCAATGATGTTGCGCGCCAATACGGTTTCTGGCTCGGCGATGCCTTCGCCTCGGGTGGTTCGGTCGGCTACGACCACAAGGCGATGGGCATTACCGCCCGGGGGGCCTGGGAGAGCGTCAAACGGCATTTCGCCGAGCGGGATATCGACACCCAGACCACCGATTTCACCGTCGCCGGCGTCGGCGATATGAGCGGCGACGTGTTCGGTAACGGCATGCTGCTGTCCGAGCACATCCGCCTGGTGGCGGCCTTCGACCACCGGCACATCTTCCTGGATCCGAATCCCGATGCGGCGACCTCGTTCCGGGAGCGGCAGCGGATGTTCGCACTGCCGCGCTCGTCCTGGGCCGACTACGACAAGTCACTGATCAGCGCGGGCGGCGGTGTCTACGATCGGTCCGCCAAGGCTGTTCCGGTCAGTCCGCAAGTGCGCGCGGCACTGGACTTGGATCCGAGTGTGACCACCCTGTCCCCGCCGGAGATGATCCGGGCGATTCTGCTCGCACCGGTCGATCTGTTGTGGAACGGCGGTATCGGCACCTATATCAAGGCCTCCACCGAGACCAATGCCGATGCTGGTGACAAGTCCAACGATACGGTGCGTGTCGATGCGAACCAGTTGCGCGCCAAGGTTATCGGCGAGGGCGGCAACCTGGGTGTGACCGCGCTCGGCCGCGTCGAATACAGCGCGAACGGCGGCCGGATGAACACCGACGCCCTGGACAACTCGGCCGGTGTCGACTGCTCCGACCACGAGGTCAATATCAAGGTGCTGCTCGACGCGGTCATCTCCGGCGGCGAACTCGATGCCGCCGACCGCACCGCACTGCTCGCCGCGATGACCGACGAAGTCGCCGAACTCGTACTGCGCGACAATATTTCGCAGAATTTCCGGATGGGGCTCTCGCGCGCGCAAGCGGTGCCGATGTCGGGTGTGCATCGCCGTTTGATCGCCGATCTCGAGTTCCGGCGCGGGGTCGATCGGCGGCTCGAGGCACTGCCCTCGGATGCCGAGCTGACCAGGCGGGCCGCGGCCGGACGCGGGCTGACCTCGCCGGAACTGGCTAATCTGCTTGCGCACGTGAAGCTTTCGCTCAAGGACGACCTGCTGTCCGGAGATCTGCCGGACAATCCGGTCTTCGAGTCGGCGCTGCTGTCGTACTTCCCGACGCCGCTGCGCGAACGGTTCAGCGACGCGATCAGCAAGCATCCGTTGCGCCGCCAGATCGTGGCCACCATGGTGGTCAACGATATGGTGGACCATGGTGGCATCACCTACGCGTTCCGCCTGGCAGAGGAAGCGGGGGCGAGTACCGACGATGCGGTGCGTGCCTACACCGTCGCGGTGGAGATCTTCGATCTGCACACGCTCTGGCAGCGCATTCGGACCACACCGATGCCGACGGCGGCTCGTGACGAACTCGAGCGGGAGACCAGGCGCACCCTCGATCGGGTGTCCCGCTGGTTGCTGAGCAGTCGCCCGCAACCGATTGCCATCGGCGCCGATATCGCCCGCTACCGAGACGGCGTGCACAAGCTCGCGGCGCACATGCAGCCGGCGCGGCTCCCCGCGGCCCACGCCGAGGATCTGGCCACGCATGCGCGGTCCGCCGTCGAGCGGGGTGCGCCGGCGGAATTGGCGCAGGAGGTATTCCGCCTGATCCACATGTTCCCGCTGTTGGACATCGTCGACGTGGCCGATATCGCCGAGCGGGATGTGCAGGAGGTCGCCGAGCTCTACTACGCGCTCGACGATCACTTCCAGATCGAGCGGCTGCTGACCGCGGTGAGCAACCTCGCGCGCGACGACCGGTGGCGCACACTGGCCCGGCTCGCGGTCCGAGACGATCTCTACGATTCGCTGCGCTCGCTCACCCTGGATGTGCTGACCGCATCCGAACCGGATGAGTCCACCGCGGACAAGATCGCCGAATGGGAGTCGGTCAACCGCCCCCGCCTGGCCCGTGCCGGCGCCTCACTCGGCGAGATCTTCGCCGCAGGCACCCACGACCTCGCAACCCTCTCGGTGGCCGCCCGCCAGGTGCGCAGCATGGTCAGCAGCGGGGAATCCGCCGCGGCAGCACCTGTTTCGAGCTGAACCGCCCCACTGCGAACCCCGCGTTCTCGGTGCATTGCCGAGAACGCAGGGTTCGCAAAGGGATTCAGTGAATAGCTCGCCCGTCATCCCAGCGAACGTCGGGATCCATACCTCCGCAGTGGATCCCGACGTTCGCAGGATGACGGGCGTTCGGATCAACGGCCTCCCAAGCTGCCGCCGCCGTCGACGTTCAGCACTTGGCCCGTGATGAATCCAGCCTCGTCGGACAGTAGGAAACACGTGGCGGTGGCGACATCGTCCGGGGGTGCCGAGGCGACCGATCGGAATCGAGGCGATCGCACGGGCCTCTCCCTCGCTGCCGCGAGGACGCGCACGGTAGAACAGCTCGGACTGCAGATTCAGCAGCAACGACGCGACTATCTGGCCCTGCCGCCGGCATCACCCAAGGATTTCAGCGAACATCTCGGTGAGGTTGATCGCTCCCTCGCCCTTGTACCGCTGGTAGCGGTGTTCGGCAATATCGGCGAGCTGTTCGTCTTCCCAGTTTTCCAGGGCTTGGAGCGTACTCACGGGGACCAGCGCGGCGACGGGACGGCCGTCGCGGGTGACGATGGTGGTCGCACCGTGCTCTGCCGCATCCAGGGCTTTGGCTAGTCGGGCGCGAAGTTCACGGACGGTCACATGCTCGGTCATATATGTAGTAGTAGCCGATTTCTGAACCAAAACGCTTGCCCCGCAGCCGGAACCGGCGAATCACTCGAACCTGATGTTGCGATGACGTCTGCGGCGTTGTTACAGTCCGCTCTGTACACGTTCTCAGGGCGGGGTGGAATTCCCCACCGGCGGTAATGGCATCCGGCCAGTCCGGGTGCACTAGCCCGCGAGCGCCACGGTGTCCTCGGATGCCGTGGGTCCAGCAGATCCCGGTGCGATCCCGGAGCCGACGGTCACAGTCCGGATGAAAGAGAACGCGGCATCGGAGCGCTCGCGAGCGGGTGACTCCTGTTCGCGTTGCTATGCCCTGGGTGACACAGCGAACAGGAGGAACCCATGTCACCCACGCCGAACCGCATCGCTCTCGTCGCCGCGCGCTGGCACTCCGATATCGTCGACCGGGCCGTGTCGGCCTGCCGTGCCGGCCTCGCCGAGCGCGGATTCACCGACATCGATGTGATCGAGGTCCCTGGCGCCTTCGAAATCCCCCTGCGCATCAAACGCTTGGCATCCACCGGCCGATACGCTGCCCTCGCTGGCTGTGCGCTCGTGGTCGACGGTGGGATCTACCGACATGACTTCGTGGCAGCGACCGTGGTGGACGCGCTCATGCGAGTGCAACTCGACACCGATGTGCCGGTGTTCTCGGCAGTCCTCACCCCGCATCACTTCCACGAGCACAGTGAGCATCTGACGTACTTCAGCCGTCACTTCGAGGTCAAGGGCGCGGAACTGGCCAATGCCATTGCGGCAACGCTGAATCTGGACACCATCCCTGCCTGATACAGCGAAATTCTGCCGCGGCGTGGATGCCGGGGCAGGGCTCTTTCGACTATTGGCACGACGGTGAGACACAGAGCCTTGATTCGAGTCTGGCACACCGTTGGCGAACGCACGCTCGGTATCGCGTGGCGATGTCGAGTATCGAGACCGCAGCACTCGGCGAGGATGAATCCAGGACGCTGTTAGTGGCAATTGCAGAGGAGTACGAAGCTTGAGTGTCGACCTGTCCGCAGCGAGGTGGTTCAAGAGCAGCCGCAGCAGCACCGGCGGGGATTGCGTGGAGGTTGCGTATCTCGACGGGGGCGTGGTCGGAGTTCGTGATTCCAAGAACCCAACCGGCCCGGCGTTGGTCTTCACGCCCAAGGCGTGGGATGCCTTCACTGCGGCCATCACGGACGGAGAGTTCGACCGCGACGCCTGAGCCTGGCCAAATACCGAGTACCGCAGCGGCCCCGTTCAGACGACCTACAGTCACGATGGGGCCGTCTGCTATCTCAATCTCTGTCAAATCCAGGCTTGCGCAAAGCTTCTGGTTTTTTGGAGCGGCGTGATTCGCGGAGAGTCGATGTGCGACAGCGTCACAGGTGTAGGTGAGGTCGGAGTCGCTCGGCGTTACCGTGCGATACCTGTCGATATCTGCGCGGTCATGGTTTGTAACCCGGATACGGTGGCCGGTATCAGCGTATGCACGGAGGTCGCCAGTATCGACTGCTCAACGTGGGTAACCGATTTCGTCGATATCGAGGTCGAGATCGACGAGTTCGACTTCGGGGTTGAGCTGGGTCACTACGGCCGGTGTCAACGGTCGCAGCGCGTACACGTGCTCGACTGCCGGGAGACTGACGTCGGTTTCGTAGTAGTCTTCGGCCCAGTTCTGATACGCCTCCGGTGTCCCTTCGACCAGGAGCTCGAACAAGCCGTGCCCGCCCTGGTCAGCTGCCGCTATACCCCATTCGGCGTCCGCGGGTTCACGCCAGAAGCACACTGTCGCACGGGGTGAGCCATCGTGATCGGCGAATGCTGGCTCCGCGACGTAGGACCCGAAGACGCCAGGGACAGCCTGCAGCACCTGGGGCGCATTCGGGGCTTCGTGATCGAAGCCTCGCCCGTAGACGCCGGCGTCGGTGAAGACGATGAACCAGTCGTCGCCGGAACCGTTACGCATCGAGGCCATCTCCTCAGCGTCACCCCAGCGGGCGTTGAACGAAAAGTACCGAAATTCCCACTCCGGACTGAGGATCGCATCGAGCATCGCCATCGTGCGGCAGCGGTCGCGAAGGACCGCGATTTCGGGAAGACGGCGCAATAAGTCGTTCACAGTGCCATCTAACCGTATGCTGACCACACTGCTCGGCGGGGCGGCACAAGCAATCGGTGGACCTCCCGCGCGCGACCAGCTCAATAACAACCTCCGGAAGATCATCGACGAGCAGACCGAACCGTGGGGTGTGCAGGTCGCCCTGGTCGAGATCAAGGATGTCGAGATCTCAGACGCCATGCAGCGCACGATCGCCCGGCAGGCCGAGGCGGAACGCGAACGCCGCGCCCGCGTCATCCACTCCCACGGCGCGGTCGAGGCCGCCGAACCCTTTGCGGCTGCGAAACCTTCGGGAGTCGACGCGGGCTGATCAGTTGACGGCGGCGGTGCCGCAGTTGCCGCAGAACTTGGCTGTGGCGGTCAGGTCTGCGCCGCATTCGGTGCAGTGGCGCGGACGGGGTGCCAGTGGATCACCGCAGTTCATGCAGAATCGCGCATTCGCGGGGTTGTCGGTTCCGCAGCCGGCACACGCCGGCTGTGTCGTGGCCGGAACAGGGTGTGCGGCGGCCGAAATCGCCTGGCGTTGCCACGGATTGCTCGGGGCCTGTTGTTGGATTGCGTTCAAACCCAGTGCGGCGCCGAGGAATCCGTCGCCGCCGTGGCCATGGCCGTTGGCGAAGCCTTGGCCCGCGCCGAGCGCCATTTCGCCTGCCGCGTAACGCTGGAAGTCGCCGGCCAGTCGAATATAGGTGACATCCTTGGCGAGTCGCTTGATGCGGTCCGCATCCTCGGGTGCCAGGGTGATATCGAAGTTGCCCAGGCGTGCGATGCGCAGGCCGTATTCGTAGAGCGTCAGATTGGTCTGGCGCACCACGGCCGCCTCGATCGGCTCCAGCTGTCCGGACAGGCCGAGCACCGGCCAGTCGCCACGGGAAATTCCCTGTGTGACAGCGACTTTCATGGACTTGAGCAGCAGGTCTGAACTCCAGGACTCCACCATCGCCGGGACACTCAGGTCGGTGGTGCCGGCCAGCGAGGTGACCAGTTCGGCCGGATCCCGCACCGACAGCGCGAATTCCCCGAACACCCGCAGTGTTACGACCTGTTCGCTGACCGGATCGGCGATATCGGCCAGACGGCCACCGAACTTGATCCCGGGGAACTCGCGGGTGGAGACGAAATACAGTTCGGCGCGGTAGAAGTTGTTGCCGGTCAACGTATCCACGAGCGCGCCGAGGACCGGCAGCTCATCGGCATCGATCCGGTGCCGACCGGGCCCCATTGCGGCCACGACCTGCCCGGACTTGACGAACAGGGCGATCTCGTCGGCATTGACGATGGCACGGCTGTAACGACGGATGTTGACATCCGGCCACTTGTAGATCAGTTGATTCTTGCGGTCCTCGGGGACCGCGATGAACTCCCGTTCGAACCATGCCATGTGCGCGCTCCATCAGCAGTAAACGTATCCAGCGTACCGCTGTTCAGCGGTACGATCAACTAACGCCCAGGTCACGGCGGGTAGCGCGACTTCGCGACGTTTCCGTGCCAATCAACTCTTGACTCACCATTGAACGTGCCGTTGAATAGCGTTACATCAAGCAGCGATATGATCGCCGTCACGTGAAAGGCATCACTATGACAACCGTTCAACCCCCCGCGGAGGTGTCGGCGCCCGCGAATGCGCTGCACGCCGAGGATGCGGGCTATCACAAGGCGTTGCGCCCGCGCCAGCTGCAGATGATCGCGATCGGCGGTGCGATCGGTACCGGACTGTTCCTTGGTGCGGGTGGTCGGTTGCACACTGCCGGGCCCGGACTGTTCCTGGTGTACGCCGTCTGTGGAATCTTCGTATTCTTCATCCTGCGGGCGTTGGGCGAGCTGGTGCTGCATCGTCCGTCCTCCGGCTCGTTCGTCTCCTATGCGCGTGAGTTCTACGGCGAGAAACTGGCTTTCGCGGTCGGGTGGATGTACTTCTTCCACTGGTGCATGACCGGCATCGTAGATATCACCGCGATCGCTACCTATGTCCATTTCTGGGGAGCCACCGAAGCGATACCGCAGTGGTTGATCGCGCTGGTGGCACTGGCCATCGTGGTCAGCATCAACCTGATCTCGGTGAAATGGTTTGGTGAGCTCGAGTTCTGGGCCGCGCTGATCAAGGTTGTCGCGCTCGTCGCCTTCCTGATCATCGGCACCATCTTCCTTGGCGGCCGGTTCAAGATCGACGGTGAGACAACCGGTTTCAGCGTGATCCACGACAACGGCGGCCTGTTCCCGACCGGTCTGCTGCCACTGGTCACCGTCACCACCGGTGTCGTATTCGCCTACGCCGCAGTGGAATTGATCGGCACGGCGGCCGGCGAGGCGGAGAACCCGGAAAAGATCATGCCGCGGGCCATCAATTCGGTCATCGCCCGCATCGCGCTGTTCTACGTCGGTTCGCTGGTGCTGCTCGGGCTGCTGCTGCCCTACGTCGCCTTCAAGGCCGGTGAGAGCCCGTTCGTCACCTTCTTCTCCGAGCTCGGTGTGGGCGGTGCCGGCTCGGTCATGAACCTCGTGGTGCTGACCGCGGCCTTCTCCAGCCTCAATGCGGGTCTCTACTCGACCGGCCGCATTCTGCGCTCGATGTCGATGAACGGCAGTGCTCCCAAGATCGCCTCGCGGATGTCCAGCGGTGGCGTGCCTTATGTCGGCATCCTCGCCACCGGTGCGATCGCGCTGGTCGGTGTCGGGCTCAATGCGATGGTGCCGGACAAGGCCTTCGAGATCGTGCTCAACATGTCGGCTCTGGGCACCATTGCGGCCTGGGGCGCGATCGTGGTCTGCCAACTGCAGCTGTTCCGGTGGTCGAACAAGGGTCTGGTGGAGCGTCCTTCGTTCCGGCTGCCCGGTGCGCCCTACACCAGCTACGCCACGCTGGTGTTCCTGGTCGCGGTGATCGTGCTGATGGCATCCAGCCACGAAATCGAGCAGCGCGGTGCTGTGATCGCCATGTTCGTGGTCGTGGCTCCGGCATTCGTCGGCGGCTGGTTCCTGGCCCGCAAGCGGGTGCTGCAGGTCGCTCAGGAACGCGAGGGCATCACCGGTCAGTTCCCGGTGCTGGCCGAGCGGCCGCAGCGCAACAGTGATGCGGTCGTCGTTCTCGACAAGCCCGACGAGAACTAGATCGATTCGATCTCCGCCCCGGACAACATGTCCGGGGCGGAGCTATTCCCATAGGGGGGAATAAGGCATGCGCGCGGCGGCGGAGGGCGGATGAGAATAGGTGCCCTATTCACCGGGCTCGAAAGGTTCCCATGCCGGAACAACCCAGCGCCTCCGAGAATCCGCTGCCGCACCCGTGGGCGAATCGGCGGATGCGCGGAACCGAGGTTCCGCGACGGACGCCGCATCCCTGGGCTACCCGCGGCATGTCGAAACTCGAACCGTCGCAACGCCGCCAGCATCCATGGTCCGGGCCGAGCACCGTGGAACGGCCTCCGGCGCAACGGTTCTCCCCGCCATCGGTGCCCGGCGACATCATGCCGGTGAGCGATCCGGCGACGGGCGCCGAGGAAACTCTCGAACTCGACGAGCCGGACTCCGGCCGTAGCGGTCGCTCCCGGCCGAGCGTGCGGCGGCTCGGCGCGGGCCTGGTGCCGATACCGCGGGTGGCGCCGGTCGACCCGCGCTCCGCCATTCTCGACAATCCGGAAGTGCCCGAGCTCAAACGGTTCTGCTGGAAATGTCTGGAACCGGTCGGCCGTCGCACCGCCACCGAGCCGGGTGCGGTGGCCGGTGAATGCGGCCGCTGTGGCTCGCCGTTCAACTTTCGTCCCACCCTGCAGCGCGGCGACCTCGTCGCCGATCAATACGAGGTGCAGGGTTCGCTCGCGCCCGGCGGACTCGGTTGGATTTATCTCGCGATCGACCGCAATGTCAGCGACCGCTGGGTCGCGCTGAAGGGTTTGCAGAACCCGCTGGACTTCGAGGCGCATGTGGTCGCGCTCGCCGAACGGCAATTCCTCTCCGAGGTGGCCCACCCCGGCGTGGTCAAGATTTACAACTTCGTCAAACATCGGTCTGCCCGCGATACTCCGGACGGCTTCATCGTCATGGAATATGTCGGCGGACAATCGCTGAAGAAGATGCTCGATCTGCGGGGCAAGGAGCGCATACCGGTCGTCGAGGCCATCGCCTACATCATGGAAATCCTGCCGGCGCTGGACTATCTGCATTCCTTCGGATTGGCATACAACGATCTGAAACCCGACAACATCATGGTCAGCGAGCACGAGGTCAAACTGATCGATTTGGGTGCGGTCGCCGCCATGGACTCCTACGGCAGCATCTACGGCACGCCCGGCTATCAGGCGCCGGAGATCACCGAAACCGGGCCGACCGTGGTTTCGGATATCTATACCGTCGGCCGGACCCTCGCGGTCCTGGCCCTGGATCTGCCGCGGGACCGCGACGGGCACTTTCTCGGCGGCATACCCGAACCGGATGAGGATCCGCTGCTGGCTCGCTATCCGTGCCTGTACCGCCTGCTGCTGCGCGCCACCGATCCGGAGCCGGAGCGCCGCTTCCCGTCCGCGTATTCGATGTACTGTCAGCTCGCCGGTGCGCTGCGCATGGTGCTCGCGATCGATACCGGCCAAGAACATCCGCAGCCTTCGGTCGAATTGAGCTCCATGCGAGACGATTTCGGCATCGATACGCTCATCGGCCAGACCGACGGCATGGTCGACGGTATGGCCAGGATGCCTGTGCTCGAGGCACGCGATGTCGTCGCGGCCCTGCCGACACCGTTGATCGATAGCGAGGATCCCAGTGCCGAACTGCTGTCCTCTCTGCTGCACGGCGAACCGCGGCACGCGCTGGACGCGCTGCGCCGGGCGCACGAACGCATCCGGGCCGGCACGATCGTCGCCCCGGAATCCTTCGACCTGGAGGGGCCGCTGACCGCGGTCCGTGCCTACCTGGACCTCGGGGAAACCGTGCCGGCCTGCCAGCTGCTCGCCGATCTGCGCTCCGACTACAGCGCGGACTGGCGCATCGAATGGTATGTCGGCGTCGCCGCGCTCCTCGACGGCCATTACGACCGGGCCTGGCAGCATTTCGAGACCGTGCACGGGATGCTGCCCGGAGAGATCGGACCGGAACTCGCCCTGGCCGCAACCGCGGAACTAGTGCTGCAACATCTGGACGATCCGGCCGAGTCGGATCGCTGGCACCGGTCCGCGGCCGATCACTACCGCGCGGTCTGGCGGACCAACCACGGCGTGGTGAGCGCGGCCTTCGGCCTGGCCCGTCGGCTCGCCGCCGATGGCGAATTGCTCGAGGCCGTCACCGTGCTCGACCAGGTACCCGCCGCCTCCCGCCATCACAGCGTGGCGCATACGACGGGCTGTCTGCTGCTGGTCTCGCGGCCGATCGCCGATATCACCGAGGCGGATATCTGTACCGCGGCCGAGCGCCTCGAGACGCTGCCCGACGACGCGCGAACGCTGCAATTGCAGGTCATCGTGGTCGGGGCGGCCTTGGAGTGGCTGCGGGTCGGCGGGCGGCCGCGGAATCCGAACCGGATGATCCTCGGCTTCCCGGTCACCTCGGCGGGACTGCGACAGGGACTCGAAACCAGCCTGCGCGCCCTGGCCAGAACCGCGCCGGATCGCTGGCACCGCTATCGGCTGGTCGATCTGGCGAATTCCGTTCGGCCACGCACCCGTTGGTAGACCCGCGGCGGTCGGGGTCGGCAGTCGGCGAAGTCAGGGGTGGGTGAACTCAGGGGGATGGCAGTCGGCGAAGCCGACGGGGTGGGTGAACTCAGGGGGATGGCAGTCGGCGAAGCCGACGGGGTGGGTGAACTCAGCGCAGCTGCTGCACCACGAAGGCGACGATGGTTCCGGTGCCCGCCAGCAGCCACAGCCAGTTGCCGGTGGCAACCGCGAGCACGACCGCGACGATCGAGATCACCGCGGCGATCGTCCGCAGTCGCTGCAGCGCATTGCCGGTGGGTGCGGGCGGTGCGGGGGGCGTGGTGCCGGGCAGGTCGACGAATAATTCCGCCAATTGTCCTTTGGTGGTCGCCGCCGCCGCAACGGCGCTGCGTTCATCGAACTCGGTCAGGCTCAATCGTCCGGTACCGAGATGGTGCGACAGTTGTTCCAGCGCGCGCTCCCGTTCCGTCACGGTAATTCGAGAAGCCTGCGCCTCGGTCATATCGGAAGGATAAGCCCCGTCGTCTGTGTTTCGGCCGAACGAATTGCCAACGGCGGGAATAGTTGCGGGTGTCATCGGGGGTTGACGCAGGTCGCGAACGATAGGTGCCCAACATCGCTGACGTATGCTTACCTACGAGTAATGTTTCTTTGTGGTTTCCTAGACATATGGCAGGGGACGTGGAGTACACGATCGATGAGCTGGCGCGCGAGGCTGGTACGACCGTGCGCAGCCTGCGAGTTTACGCCGAGCGCGGCATCCTGCCCCCGCCGCAGGTCAAGGGCCGCACCGGTTTCTACGGACCGGATCATCTCAATCGGGTGCAGACGATCAGCCGTCTGCTGGACCGGGGGATCAAGCTCAACGGAATCAGGGAACTGCTGGAGGCATGGGATCGCGGTGACGATCTCGGCGACATCCTCGGCGTAGTGGAGCCCGGTGCGCCGCCGACGACCGCGCCGCCGCCTGGCGACACGATCGCGGCGACCGAACTAGAGCAGCGCTATCGCGAGGTGCCCCACGGTTTGGCCCGCGTGGTCTCGGCCGGTCTGTACGAACCGGTGGACGCCGCGACCTACCGCATCGCCGATCCGCAGTTGATCCGCATCTTCGATCAGTTGCAGGGCGCCGGCGCCCCGGTCGATGCGCTGCTCGGCGAATTGGAGCGGCTGCGTTCGGACTGCGACCGGATCGCTCGCCGCTTCGTTGACCTGTTCCATCGTTCGGCGTGGGAGCCGTATCAGAACTCCGAGCGCACACCCGCGGATAAGGCGGTACTCGCCGACCGGGTGGCCGAGACTCGGATTCGTCCGGGGCAGGCGACCGCCGAGCTGGTGAACCGCTTTGTCGCGAAGTATCTCGAACAGGACAGCGACCTCACCGAGGCGCTGCCCGACGCTTGACGTGTCCGGTTTGCGCCGACACCCGCACTCTTCTTGCGTGCTGCCCGACGCCTGACGCGTCCGGTTTGCGCCAACACCCGCACTCTTCTTGCGTGCTGCCCGACGCCTGACGCGTCCGGTTTGCGCCAACACCCGCACTCTTCTTGCGTGCTGCCCGACGCCTGACGC
>NZ_JBFANN010000035.1:51416-85297 GCF_040674855.1 Nocardia sp. NPDC049707
ACGCGTCCGGTTTGCGCCAACACCCGCACTCTTCTTGCCTGGCTTACGGCCGATTTTTCGGTGCCGCACGCCCCTGACCAGGTCTTCCCCTTTCATCGTTCCCATGGCTGGCGATACTTAGAACAACGTGCCGTTAAATAGCGTTACATTAGGCAGCGGGAACAGCACCTCCCTCGGCCCGTATCGACGTCGGCCGCGGGCGAGACAATGATGAAGGAGACGTCGATGAGCAACGTCAGCGAACTGCGCGACACCCCCAGGCCTACGAGCGGTTCCGACCAGGCGCGTAATGCCAAGGGACGAAACAAGATCCGAGCACTGTCCTTGCTTGCGGCCATTGCGGCGAGCATCGGCGGATTCGGTATCGGCACCGAGACGCCCGCGGCCAATGCCGACATCGGCGTGCGCTGCCTGTGGGCCGGTGAAGCCGTGCAGCAGGGCGTGGTCATCTCCGCGGGCGGCTGGACATACCGGTGCCAGTCCGATTTCTTCGGCTTCGCACGCTGGTCTCGTGAGGGCTACGCCTCCGGTCGCAGCAGCGTGTACAACCCGGGTACCAACGGCAATCCCGCCGGCAAGTTCAGTCCGGGTGCGCAGCAGCCGGGCACCGAATACATGGACTACTGCGTCGGCAGTCAGCTGATCGAGGGGCGCGAAGATATCTACGAGGCCGTTGCGGACGGCCGCGGCGGGCTGTATTGGCGTGCGGCCGGGCCGATTTCGGACTGGACCTTCGATATGAGTGCGAACCGGCCGGGGCCGTCGTGGCGGTCCTCGAGCCTGTGTATAGACGGTAGCCTGACCTGAGCCACAAACCGCGAATCTTCCTACAGCTGAAGCCCTTTCGGGTGGTCATGCCATTCGGCACGCGCCGCTCGGGAGGGCATCGGTCTGTTTGCACGTCTATTAGCACACAATCAATTGGCCACTAGCGGAGTGCAATTGGCTACCAGGTGCAGTTGTGCTCCAGGTGGCGATTGTCGAAGTGATCTCATCGGATGCGGCGCACAAACGACTGCGACCGCCGCTCCTTTTGGAGCGACGGTCGCAGTCGTAATAGGAAGAGCCGCAAGGGGAGTGGGTCAGCGGCGGCCCTCGGAGGGCACCCAGACCCAGCGTCCGCCATCGCCGCCACTCTCGTACGTGCCCCGGCTCGAGTTGTCGCCGGAGGCAGCGTGATCCTGATCGGCGACACGGCGGCTGCCCGAGTTGCCGTTGCTGTACCCACCGCCTCGAGCCCCGCCGCCGTTGCTGTTGCTATGGCTGCCGGGCGCCGCGATGGTCGACTGAATCGCCATGGCAGCCGGTGTGATCACGAGTGCGCCGGCGACTACACCAGCTATGACGACCTTCTTCGACTTGAGGTTCATGGTTACCGAAATCTCCTTCGTCCCGCTGAGCCCGGACTTGGTCGGTAAGTGGGTGTGCCGGGGATGCAGGTTGTCTGAGGTCTATTGTGCCGCTATTTGACGGCACAATCAATAGTGAACCGTTAGGAACCTTTGTATTTTTCGGCGGTCTTCTCGTTCCCGGGTCAGGGCTGGGAGTTACGCGCACGGGGATTCGATGGCACGTGCCGCGGCGCTCGGTGCACGCTGTTCGAATGCGGCGATGCATGCTGTCGGTGTCGTGGACGATGTCGACGCTTGGCGGCGCCGGTTCCGCCCCGTAGGGACAGTAGTGGTCGCCGCACTGGGACGCTCCCCATCGATGGGGATGCTCAGTACTCGAGTTCGGCCCAGGGGATGGCGATGGGGAACGGGAAGTCGATGGCGATGCCGTCCCGGTCCCCGTGGGTCCACTCGCCGACGATGATGTAGTTGGCGGGGCGCAACGGGTGGACACCATGCGGCAGCTGGGCGTGCCCGACCTCGAGGCCATAGGCGCGAACCGTTGCGATGGCACTGGATTCGCGGTCCAAGGCGACTTCCCAGTACCAGGGAATCCCGGCGCCTGCGTAGCGGCCCTTCTTCGCTTCGATATCGGTCTGGGTGTTGGAGGGGGACAGCACCTCGCCGACCAGCAGGACGTCGCTTGCACGGACATCCTGGTACGGAGATTCGAGGCAACGGTAAACAAGGAAGTCCGGGGTCAGGAAGTCGGACTTTCCGCTGGTCCCCAGGAAGACATTGGTCTCGAAGTCGACGAGCCAACAGCTCTCTGCCTGCTCGGACATCGACTTGCGTGCGTGATATTCGATCGAGTTCGTCAGCCGACGCGTGAACCGCTGATGCTCACCGGGTCCGCGGCGCACCCACACCACACGACCGTTCCACAGCTCGATCTGCCCAGCGATCTCCTCGGGGAGACGTTCCAGTTCCTCCCAGGTCATGTACTCGGGGAGGTCCGGACGCTCGATACGCGGAAAGGACATGCCGCAATGGTAGTGGTTGAGCGACATCATGGTGTCCGGCCGGGCAGTCGATTCAAGCCATCCTCAGCGTCGACCACGCTCAGGGCTGACGCAGACCTTCCTTTCCCCTGCGGCCAACGCGGAATGTGCCAGCAACCGTGAGCGCGGACCGTGCCAGCGCAGCATCGGCTCGCGCTGCCGGTTGTCGTCGGCCGACATGTGGATCACCTGCTGTGTCCCGATCCCGTCGAGCGGGTCGACACGGCAATTCTTGTACCAGCCGAACGGCATCAGATGCACCTGCTCACCGCGCTCCTCGAGCCGCTCGGTGACCTCGGTCAGTACGTCGAGTGCCTCGGCGAATTCGGAGAGCACATCGAATCCCGCTGGGGTGCTGGCTCTTTCGTCGGGGCGAGGCAGACACGCGAAGCCCTCGACGACGATCGGTCCGGCGTCGGATTCGGTGACGATGCGCCGGACCAGCTGCACGGCGGTGCCCGCCAAGGCCCGGTCGCCGCGGTCCACCCCGATCGTCACCAGCAGGCAGTCGTGGAAGGACCTGCGTGCCCCGATCACCGACGGTTCGATATGAATGGCGCACGGGCTCGCCGTCGTCACGGTGTATTCCACCGTGTGACAACGATTACTGACGATGCGCATCGGCTCCCTCTGGTCCTTTCATCCGGTCGCCTCGACGGCTCCGGCGGCATCGAGGTCGAGTACGGCGATCGCGGTGCGCTCGATGATGCCGAGGCAGACCTCATCGGGCTGATACTTGGGTTGAATGGCGCTGCGGCCGATGGTCGAGAGCCAAATGAAGTACGGATACAGCGCCTGCTGGCGGTAGGCCAGCCAGGCCGTATCGAAGTCGGGTGCGGGTGCTCCGCAGGCGGCTAGTCGATCCAGGTACCCGCTCAGTAGCTCGCGCTCCCAGGCTCGGCGGTCGGCCACAGCCAGACCGGATGCGACCACATACGCGAAGTCGTAGGCCCAGCTGCCGCGCAGCACGACCTGCCAGTCGGTGAAACCCATTCGGCCCGCGGCGGTGACGTAGGTATTGCCGATATGGCTGTCGCCGTGCAGGAAGGTCTGCGGACCAGTGCTGGCGATCTCGAGCGAGCGCTCCAGGGCGCGATACAGCCGGTCATGTTGCGCCGGTAGTGCGTTCGGAATTACCGAGGCCGCGCGCTGAGCCCCGACCCGCGACCGCGTCGGCATGCCGATCAACCGGTCGAGATTGGCGAAATGTGCCCGCGGCGCCTTGAGCCACCGGTGCAGCCGGAGTCCTTCGTCGTTCCAGTAGCGGGCGTGCCAGGTCGCCATGGTGCTCAGCAGATCTTCGATCTGCTCGCGTCCGATCGGAGTGCCCGGCGTGCAGAAGCTGGCGCCCTTGGTGCTGACGATGTCCTCGAGCAACGAGATCGAACGCCCCGAGCGGCTGTCGACCGCGCTGTGATAGCCGCGAGGTGCCTCGATTTCGAGGTCGGGCCGCACATGTTTGAAGAAGCCGGGTTCACCGTGCAGGATGCCGGCCAGGTCGAGGGTCAGCCGCTGGGTGAAACCCGCCGTCGTCTTCGCGAACAGGTTTTCCGGTAGACCCGCGACCCGCCCGATCTCGTTGTAGCCAACGGTGAGTTTCCACCGTGTCGAGGTACCGCTGCTGTTGTCGCCGATATCGAACGCCTCGACGACCGCACCCGGATGGTCGTAGCACAGCACCGCGGTCAGCCAATGGGTGGTCAATTCTCGACCGGTCACCGGCACATCGGCCGCACGCAGGGCCTGTGGACGGGTGACCGCTTCCCGCGCGAGATGACTACCGATGCGAGTGATTCCGCGTACCACCGCGAGTGCGGGGTGTCGGGTAAGTGCCTCGGACTGCAACGGTTCTCCTCTGCTCGGCGGCCGATCAGACCTGCTGTATCCGGTCGGTTCGCCGGTCGCGAGCCGCCGTTAACGGACCCTATGGCAGCCGCCAAGCGGGAACATCCGTCATAGCGGGCAGGAATATCCGCATCTGGAGGTGCGATATCGCGCTGGCCGGGCGATGTGCATGCTGCACGAGGCCGTGTGGAGGGCATAGGATCCTCTGCGTGCAGGGTCGCCTTACCTCCGTATTCGTCGGTCGCGATGCTGAGGTCGAGCATGTGGTGTCGTTGGGTCGGCAAGCCGCTGCGGGGGCGGGGACGGTGCTGCTCGTCGAGGGCGAGCCGGGTATCGGCAAGACCGCGCTGCTCGATACCGCCGCTGCCGGATACCCGGCCGACGGTCTGACCGTCCGCCGTGGTGCCGCGAAGGAGTTGCAACGGCAGGTGCCGTTCGCGGCGGTGTGCTCCTGGCTGGACAGCGATCGCGGATCCGATCCGGTGCGCGCGCTGCTGCGCAGTGGGGAACGAGCCGGTGACGGTGCGGCGACGCACGAGTTCGCGATCACCGAGGCGATCCTCGATCTGGTCGATACCTGGTGTGCCGCTGGGCCGGTCGCATTGATCATCGACGATGTGCACTGGGCGGACCGGCAGAGTCTGACGGTGCTGAACCGGCTCTGTGGGGTGGTCGGCGATTTGCCGCTGCTGCTGGTGCTTGCGGCGCGTCCGCTGCCGAGGGACACCGGATTCGTCGCGTTGACGGCCGAACTCGTGGAACGGGGTGCGCAGATGATTCGGCTCGGTGCGCTGCCCGAACCGGCTGCGGCGGAACTGGTTCGGCATATGGTCGGTGCGGCACCGGGGCCGGGCCTGATGCGGCAGGTGGTCGGTGCGGGCGGAAATCCGCTCTACATCACGGAATTGGTGGCCTCGCTCTTACGCGACCAGGCGATCACGGTGATCGCCGATACCGCGGATCCGACCGAAACGGCCGATGGCCCCTCGGCATCGTTGGCGGGGGCGATCGCACAGCGGCTGGAATTCCTGTCCCGGTCGGCGCGGCAAGTACTGCCGATGGCCGCCGCACTCGGACCGACCGTGTACGTCGCGGAACTGGCCGCAGTACTGGACAGTCCGATCCTGGAAATCTGGAAAGTCGTCACCGAGGCGACCGACGGTGGACTGCTCACCCATGCCGATTCCGAACTGATCTTTCGGCACGACCTGATCCGTCAGGTCCTCGCCGATCAGCTGCCCGATTCACTGCGCGCCGGATTGCTGCGCCGGGCCGGGCAGATCCTGCTGGCCACCGACGCACCGATCGAGCGGATCGCGTACTACCTACTTGCGGGGGAGACCGAGCTGGACAAGCCGGCCCTCGACTGGTTGGTCCCGGTGGCCGACAAGTTGATCGTGCGCGTGCCCGAGATCGCGGTGCAGCTGTTGCAGCGTGCGGCGGGTACCACGGACCTCGGCATGCGTCCGGTCCTGCTGCGACTGCACGCCCAAGCGCTGCTGTGGAACGGTCGCGCGGCCGAGGCCGAAGCCCTCGTGCGTACGGCGCTGCTGAACCGGCCGGGGGACGATATCGAACTGCGTTGGTTGCTGATGCAGGCCTGCCATGCGCGCGGCGATCTGCGCGAAGTCGTCGCCGTTGCCGAAAAGGCCCTGGCCACAGCGAATCTCACGGATGCGGACGCGGGTCGATTCCACGGGATGAGCGGTTTGAACAATTTCTTGCTCGGCCGGTTCGACGCCGCGGAGGCGGCGGGTGCGCGGGCGCTGGCGATCGGGGATGCCACCGAGAATCCGCTGGTGACCGGATACGGACTGTTGACCGTGGGGGCCGTGCGCTACACCCACGGCGACCTCGACGAGGCACTGGAACTGAGCAACCGCATCATCGCCGTCTTCGACAGCGGATTCGGTTCCGACCAGTTCGATCCCTATATTCTCTCCGCACACTGCTTGATCGAGCTCGATCGGCTCGCCGACGCGGAAGCGGTGCTGCACAAGGCGATCGGACACAGTCGCCGGATCAACGGTGTCTATCTCGGTGCCAACGTGGTCGCCAAGGCACGGCTCTATCTATTGAACGGACGCTGGGACGATGCGATCGTCGAATGCGCGTCGGGCCAGTCGGCGCCCGACGCCTTCGGCTACACCCCGTTCCTGCACGGCCTGTCCGCGCTGATCGGCATCCACCGCGGCACCTTCCTGCCCGGTCCGGACGACATCCCCGCACCGAACAATCAGCTGGGCAGCAGTGGATACGGCCAGTTCTTGCCGTGGATCAAGGCCCTGACGCTCGAGACTCACGGCGACCCGCGCGGCGCACTGGATCTCCTCGTCGACGCGCACCAGCGCCTCAGCGACGGTTTGACCTCGCCCACGCTGTATTACATCTTCCCGGATATCGCCCGGCTCGCCGCCGATGTCGGTGACGAGCAGGCGGCGCGTTCGGTGGTGGCGGCTTCGGCCGAGCTGGCCCGTCGCCAACCCACGGCATCCAGGACCGGTACCGCGCTGCTGTGCCGCGGCGTCGCCGAACGCGACCCCGCGATCCTGCGCACGGCCGCCGCCGATTTCCGGAAGGCGGGGCGACCGTTCTATGAAGCGCAGGCCCATGAGAACGCCGCATTATTGTTCGCCGCGGACGGGAGCGCCTCCGATGCCCGCGGCGCCCTGGATGCCGCGGTCGAGCTCTACACCGGCCTTGGCGCTTCCTGGGATACCGCCCGCGCGGTCGCGCGCATGCGCCCGTATGGAATTCGCCGCGGTGTTCGCGGACCCCGCAATCGGCCCAAGTCTGGACGGGCCGCCCTGACAGATACCGAACGCAAGGTGGCCGCCTTGGTCGCCGAGGGCTTTGCGAATTCCGATATCGCGGCGCAGATGTTCTTGTCGCGCAGGACAATTCAGTCACACGTGTCCAACATCCTGGCGAAGCTCGGCATCGGATCGCGGCGCGAGATCGCGGCGGCTCTATCCGGGAAGTAGTGCGCGCTAGATCCGGTTGATCGTCGCGAGCCAGGCCGGTGCGCCGTTGTCATGGAATCGCGTCTCGATCCGGTCCGCTTCGATGGTGGCGATACGCCAGCCGCCGCCATCGAATGCCGTGTAGAGCTCGTTCCGGCTGACGGGGTGCGGGCCGGTATCGGGCCCGTCGTCACTGAAGCACAACACATACAGCGTGCCGCCGTGCTCGGTCACCGAGGCCAGACTCGCCGCATATGCCGGTCGCTCGTTCGCGTCGAAGCTGTGGAACAGCCCGGAATCCAACACTGTCTCGAACGTGCGCCTCAACAGCTCCAACTGCAAAGCATCGGCCGCAATGAACTCTACGTCGGTCCCACGCTCGGCGGCCTTTGTCCGCGCGTGTACCAACGCCGTCTCGGCCACATCCACGCCGAGCACCGAAAATCCCAGCGCCGCAACGTGCAGCGCATTCTCCCCGCTGCCGCACCCCGCATCGAGCACCGCCCCCGCGAACCTGCCCGCAGCTCCCAACCGCACGATCGCCTGCTGCGGCCTGCCTACATCCCAGGGCGCGGGCCCATCCTGATACGACGCATCCCAGGGCAGCCCGGTCATCCGCTCATGACTGGTCGGCTGCCGCCCCTCTAACGAATCCCCTGACAGTGTCATACCCCACATCCTCTCACCTGGCGCATAGCGTTGGCCCCAGGTCGGGGAACGGCGATGGCCGCGATTTCCGGGTCAGGCTGTGCAACCCGCAAGGGCACCCATAGCCATCGACTCTGCAACAGCGACCGAATTCGTCACGGCGGTACCAGGATTCCACCGGTAGCCGTAGCTGTGGACGGTCGTAATCAGTCCGGGGCGGTTCAACTTGGTGCGCAGCACATTGACGTGCACGTAGAGCGCATGTGATACCGCGAGGAACGCATCGCCCCAGATGCGGTCGAGCAGCTGCTGACGACTGACCGCCGTACCCGGTTGCTCGACCAGCGCCCGTGCGCACGTGATCGTGTGTGCGCGCTTAGCCCGCGCCCGCGCCGTCATCACCTCCGACCCCGACGATCTCCGCGCCCTCGACCCGAACGTCCGGCTCGAAGTCGTGTGACCCTGCGGTCAGTATTCGAGATCGGTCCAGGGGATGGCGATGGGGAATGGGAAGTCGATGGCGATGCCGTCCGAGTTCGCGTGGGTCCATTCGCCAGCGAGGATATAGTTGGCGGGGCGCAATGGATGGACACCATCCGGCAATTGGGCGTGGCCGATGTCGAGGCCATAGGTGCGGACTATTGCGATGGCGCTGGCTTCACGGTCCAACGTCACTTCCCAATACCACGGAATACCGGCCCCTGCGTATCGGCCTTTCTTCGCCTCGATATCGGTCTGCGTGTTGGAAGGGGACAAGACCTCCCCGACCAGCACGACGTCAGCGCTGCGAAGATCCTGGTACGGGGAACCGAGGCAGCGGTGGACCAGGAAGTCGGGCGTCAGGAAATCGGACTTGCCATTGCGCCCGAGGAAAACGTTTGTCTCGGTGGTCACCCGCCAGCAATGCTCAGGATGCTCCGACATGGTCTTTCGCGCACAGCGTTCGATTGTGCTCCAGAGACGGTTCGAGAAGGTCTGATGCTCCGCAGGGCCGCGTCGCACCCACACCACGCGTCCATTCCACAGCTCGATCTGGTCGGCGATCTCCGCGGGGAGGCGTTCGAGTTCGTCCCAGGTCATGTACTCGGGGAGATCCGGGCGCTCGATACGCGGAAGGGACATGTCGCAATAGTAGCGGTCGAGCCCATCGCCGACAGACCTTGCGCGGAGTCGCTACTCGTTGGTGCTGCCGGGATTCGAGCAGCTCACACGGGCCGGATGCGCGTTGCGAACCCGAACTGGCGGCCGGCGCACGCGGCAGCGATCGCCACCATGCTCGCACAGGTGCGGCGCAACAGCCCCCGGCACCCGATCGGGCGGCTGCTCGGCGCGGCAGGTGTGGAGGTCATCGACCTCGATCGCCGCCATGCCCAAGCAGTCGGTGCGCTGCTCGCCAGTTCCGGTGCCTCTGATGTGGTGGATGCGCACGTGATCGTGTGCGCGCGGTCGACTCGTGCCCGCGCCGTCATCACCTCCGAACCCGACGATCTCCGCGCTCTCGACCCGAACGTCCGGCTCGAAGTCGTGTGAAGTACGACGGCCGCACCTCGAAACATATTCGGGGTGCGGCCGCTTGGTTGCTCCGCTGGGTTCCTGGTGGTTAGGCGGGGTGGTTGAAGGCTCCGGATTGGATGCCGGTGGTGAAGGCATCCCATTCGGTCGGGGAGAAGGCCAGGGCTGGGCCGGTTGGGCTCTTGGAGTCGCGGACGCCGACGATGCCGTTGTCCAGGAACGCGACTTCCACACATTCCTTGGTCCCGCCGCTGCGGCTGCTCTTGAACCACTGGGCTGCGGATAGGTCAACGTTCACGCTGGTACTCCTTTGCTATCTTCCGCAGCAGCGCTCTGCTGCCGACCTCGTCCAGCGCTGCTTGCTGGATGATCTGGTGCGCCTGTGTGTATCGCTGCACGATACCCACCTTCTCGGAATACATGTCGCTGGTGTAGTTCTCGGCGTACACGATTGTCGGCTCAATCGGCTCTCCCCAGCTGTTCGTGGGGAATTCCAGGATCATGAACGGTCCGATCTGGTCACCGGTGGGGTAGCCCGCTGAGAACGGCAGCACACGTATGCTGACGTTAGGCAATGTGCTGGCGTCTGCCAAATGTTTTAGTTGAGCAGTCATCACAGACGGCCCGCCGATCACGCGGCGCAGAACTGCTTCGCCGAGGATCACGTTCAGGGTGGCGGGCCTTGTCTTGCGAGTGATCAGATTCTGTCGGCGCAGTTTCATCGCGATGCGCTGTTCGCGTTCTTCGACGGTATCACCGGGACTGGCAGCCTGTGCCAAGATGCGTGCGTAGTCCGCTGTTTGGAGTAGCCCCGGAACAAGATCCGGTTGGTAGGTCGTCAAGGTTTCGGCTGCGGACTCCAAGCCCATGTACACACTGAAGTTTGCGGGGATGGTTCCGCCGAATTCATGCCACCACGACTTCTCCGCCGCTTGCTTCGCCAGCCCCCGAAGTCCTTCCGCGCGTTCGGGATCGATGCGATAGATATCGATCATCCCCTCCAGCTCGCGCAACCGGATCTTCTGGTTCAGCCCCTTCTCGTACCGCTGGAGGGTGCTCTTGCTCCACTCCATCAGCCGGGCGGCCTCCTCCAGCGTCAGTCCGATCGCGTCACGTGCTTCGCGCAGCAATCGCCCGAGCTGCCGACGGGTGATGCTGCTATCGCTGTCCACCAATGAATTACCCCCAAATTTCGAGCCGACTGGTGCTCCAGAACCGGGAAGACCCTCCCACAAATTTCGGCTTTGCGCTGGGCTTTTCGGCTAATTGGCAGGCGTTCCCGTTTTCGGCTTCCGGGACGCCCGCGGGCGGTGTGTCCTAGAGATGGCGGTCGGCCGGATCCCTCGAGTCGACGGTCGCCATCGACCACCGACACACCGAAGCGAAGGTTCGCAATGATGACGAATGGGCGAGCGGGACAGCCGAATACAGCCGACTTGCGGATTCGGCCGGGCCGCGACGAGACTCGGAAACCGAAAGCGGTCGGCTTGGTGCGGACCGACGTATCCGGCCTCGCCGCGCCGCGGCATGCAAACGAGATCCGCCGCCACGCAGAGCAACTGGGTTACCGCTACCTCTATACGGTTCGGCCACCGGAGCATCCGGACACCGATCCGATCGGATACGGCCTCACCATCGCCAGTGGTGTGCACGCCGCCGCCCTGATCGTCTATGACCTGGCCAGCGTGGACAACACACCCGCCCGGGTCTGCGAGACCTGCGATCTCGAGACGGTATGCCCGCCGGTGACGTGGGCGCGCGCCATGTCCAGCGGTCTCGCCCCGGAGCACACACACCCGGACCATCCGCTCACCGTCGCCGAGGCGCATCGAATCATGCAGCAGCACATAACATGTCGCGCTATCACCTGCCCGATGAAGGCCGCCGCCTTCAGGTGTCTGGTGCGGGTGGGCGCGCTCGTCCCACCGGCCATGAGCCCGCGGGAACGCGCCGCGGCCCACGGCTTGCCGTTCGAACCGATCGGCAACCAACCGCCGGCATGGCGCGGGCCCGATCTCGCAACGCTGCTGGACGTGCTCGACGCGCTCATCGACGCGGATCCCCACACCCGCGCCGCCCAGCCATAACCGCCGCCGACGCCCGAATGGACGGCATCCACCGAACCGAAGTCGACGGTCTGCAAGCAACCTGGCAGCTGAACCAGCGTCATGAGATCGGAATCATGTGCGTACACAACACATCTGAAGCAACACAGGTTGCTTCGTTTGAACCCGGCGACTATCCCGACCTCGTCCAGGCACGCGAACGGCTACCGAAACTCGCCAAACTCTGGGACGCCGTTCGCCACGACTTCTGGACCGAAGTCATTCCGGCACACTGCCGTTCGCGCGCATTCGAAACGCGGGAGTGAGCCGGATGCCGAGCAGGACGCGCGATTCAGTGTCGCCGCAGCCGCTCGTCGATCTTGGGCCGGTGCAGGCGAAACCGGGTCCCCACGGTCCCGACCCGAATTCGACCTCGACTGCGGAGATGATGGAATCAGCCCGGTCATCGACGGCGTTCTCGGAGCCGTCGATTCATGGTGCGCGCGCCTGTCGGCTAATTAGAGGTGGTGCGGGGTTTCGGACCGATGTTTCGCTCAGTGGGTGGGTGGGGTGGGTTGTCGAAGTCCTCATAAAGCTCGATCACCGTATCCGGGAACCGATCCAGGAACGCGGCAGTGATCATGTTGTGGACTTTGTCGAATTGCGGGTGATCGATCTGCGGATTCTTATGGTATATGTAGGCGCGGGTATAGTCGCCATCTTTCTGGTTGTAGGCGATATAGCATGAAACCGCCACGCCTTCTGCCTCGAATTCGATCTCCCTGGGATAACCAAACGTTTCCCGCAGTTTACGGTGAGACATCCCCCGGGCCTCGACTGCGCGTAGCACCAGGGAATTCGGTCCGCTCGCCGCAAGAATGCCCGGCACATATCCGGACACGATTTCTTCAGATATGTCGGGTCGGAAAAACTTGATTTCTTCGACAACCATGGTGCCGGATATCTGTGGCTCCGAAACCGGCTGGTCCGCAGCCGTTCTCGGATTGCTGTCGTCGTCGCTGCCGGGAGCTGCTGCGGCTGCTGGTTTTTCGGCGTGGTCGCCAGGATCGCCCGGCATCGATTGTGCGACTGGGCGATCCGCGTCCGGGACGTCCGTTGTCTCGGGGAGCCGCGCCGCCGTAGCGGAATCCGCCTCAGGCGCTGTGGGTGTGTGCCTCGGCGACGATCCGGTCAGGTTATCGATGAACGGCACAGCGATGGTGACGTTGTGCGGGGCGCGCCGCTGGACGGCGTCCCTGACATCGTGGATGAATGCCTGCGTCTCGGGGTGCCCCCGGCTGTGTAGGTAACGGCCGAAATCGTGCTCTCCGGCCAGCAGGTCTCCCACGGTCGATATGAATTGTCGGACTGCTCGATCCTCGCTCGACAATGCGTCGGCGCTTCGGTCCATCCACGCTCGGAGGGCCCGGCGGAGTAGATCGGGTGCGGAATCGGACGGTGCCGCAAGCATTTCCGCCGCGGTCGTCGCGAACCACTGCCCGATCCGTTCCTCGGCTGATGTCGCGTCGTCGAAACTCGCCTGTATCTCGCGGGCCGTGTCCAGCAGGTAGGGCTCGACAACGATGTTCAGGAAGTTCTCGTCGAACGTCCGGGAGGCGAGATGGTCTGCATAGAGAGTATCGGCGGCATATCGTGTGAACAGGTATAGCGGTGATTGGCGCCCGAGCGAACGGCACTGCGGGAAATGCGGCCCGAACACTCCACCGCGCGGGATCTGGTTCCAGTCCGCATACTGGGTGGGCGTCAGCAGGGGCGGCGCCAGCCATTCGTGTTCCGCGGGAATCAGCGGTCTGGCCGCCACCAACATGAGGTACGCGTATTGCGGCATCTCGTCGAGGGACAGGTCGCGGGCAATCCGGGCGATGACGTTCGACAATCCATCCGCCGTCATGGTCTGAAACTTCCAGACAGGGAAAAGCACACCGGGCAGCTTCTGCCGATCCTGCACGATCATCAGTGCGCCCGGCTCCGAATTCGGCAGGCCAAGTTGCGCCGCCGCCTCCAGCGAGGCCGCGGTGAGCGCGCCGAGCGCACTGAACCGAGCACTCCGCTCTGCCAGCCAGGAGAGCTCCCAAGCTCGCTGTTCCGGGCTGTCGATCCAGGCTCGGCCCCGCAGTTCGCCAGCCGCGGGCCCCGGCAGATACTCGAGGTAGTCGAAGCCGTGGCGGAGCAACTCCGCTCTGAGCTCGGCATAATCCGGTTGGTTTCCGAGGACTCCTTGTCCGGTTTCGGCCGGGGCGCTGGTGCCACTCGCGGTCGGCCCGCCGGTAGATGATCCGGGGTTCGGTTCATCCGGAATATTCTGAGGGGGGTCGCTGACCGGGGACGGTGTGGCGGCGTCGGGTTGCGTCTCGGCAGTGGACGGTTCGGGTTTGCCCCAGAATTGGTTGTCGTCGCCGTTGTTATGGTGGTGGAATTCGAGGAATTGATTGTTGAGGTTTCGGCGTTTGTTCGCCGCGCCCCCGTGGGGGATTTAGGGGAAGTGCGGGTCGACGGGGTTGGGGTCGGTGTGGTGGAAGAGTTCGACCCCGGGAGGCAATGGGTTGGACGGGAGTCCACCGGCGGGGCGGCGGTCGGTCGTGCCTTCTGCGCCGGGGTTGTCTGGTTGGGTTTGGGTCTCGTCGGTTGCGTCGTCCTGATGCTGTGGTGTCGCGGTCCCGCCCAGGCCGCGCAAACGGTCCGCGAATGCTGTCTGGAGCTGTTCGATGTCCTGATCGCGCAGCTGCTCTGCCGCTGGTAGCGCGATCCCCAGCCGTTTCGCTACTTCGCCGAGCGGGTGTCCGTCGACGGAATGGGGCATTGCGAGCTTCGTTACGCCGGAGCGCTGTCGGTTACTGGGCGCGGTTTGTTCGCCGCCGGCTTCGTCGAGCCGTGCCATGGCGTCTAGATGTTCTGCCAGGACGGTTTCGGCGATGGCGAATAGTCGTTGTGCGGCGGCTTCGGTGTCGGTGGATTGTTGTTCTTGGGTGGCGCGGGCGAAGACCTTGACTGTGAGGTCTCGTGCGATTCGTGGGTTGCCGAGCGCGGCCATGAGTCGGTGGTAGACCTGGCTGTCTTCCACAGGTGGTGCGGGCTCGTCGGAAACGTCCGCAGGACCGGCGTTTCGCGCTACGTCATCGCGTTCCGCGATCGAGTGCCGTGCGATGTCCTGATCGTGCTGCGGATCCGGCGCGCTGTTCGGCGGTTCGAATGACGGACCGGTGTGGTCGGGTGTGGTTACATCGGCAATATTCGAGGTCCACCAGATCAGGTCTCGCACGCGGCCCGATCCGGTTGCCGGGGGGCGGTGTGCGGCGCGCTCAGCCTCGGCGGCGCGGCCGGCGGATACCAGGGCGATGTTGTTCAACGAGGTGGTCGGTACCCGACTCGAGAGATCGGCGAAGGAGTAGTAGCCGCCATGGATCTCTTTGACCTTGAAGGAGCGTCGCGGCTGCGCGCCGGTAAGTCGGACCGCCCCCCATCGTCGGCCCGCGGGGTCGACCCCGTGGCTGAAGCCGAAATACCGCTCGTCCGAATCCTCCCCAATGTCGCCGCCGACCTTCGACACCGGATCGCGGTCGTCGGCCACTACATACACATTTTCGGCACCGATGCCGAATTCTTCGGCATGTTCCATTGGTAAGCCTGGTGAGCCGGTGATGACGATTTGGTCGATATGCTCGGCGAGTTGGCCGTTCTGCCCCGCGAAGCCGAGTGTGGTGGAGCCGTAACTGTGGGCGGCCACTGTACGCAATCGCTGTGATGTGGCGCCGGTCAGTTCGGTCCAGGCCTCGCGGGTCGCGTCGTAGGCGGCGATATCCGCGGCCACGATATGTGCGCCTTGTTCGGCGAACTCCGATGACCACAATTCCTCGAGCGAGTTCGGATGGTGGTAACCGATATCGATAATGGTCACCGCGGTGACATCCGGTGCGTGCTGCGCCGATACTTCGAACTGGGCGATACCGGATTTCGCGCGGAGCGGCAGTTTCTGCAAGGTGGTTCCGACGCCGCCGATATTTCGGGTGACCAGCTCACCTTTGTCGGCATCATCGATGGCCACCGTGCATCGGCCGTCGCCGTCGTATGCGGTCGCGTCGTAAGCGATCAGTTGTATTACGGGAGAACCGATATCGCGCACTTCCCGCTCGATGGCCGCGAGTTGTTGGCGAGTTCGAACCAGATTGGTGAGGTGCCGGGTTTCGGCGGGGGTCAGCACGCGGCTGCGCCCCACCTGCCGCAGCTGCGTCAGGAAGCCTTTCGGGCCATCGGGTTTGCGTTTCAGGAATTCCTCGATATCGAGATTGATGGAACGCCGGTTCGCGACGTCGCGTTCGGCATACAAGACACCGTCGGCATTACCGATGATGTGCGGATGCACCGCGATCATCGCGGCCCGTTCGACATCGCTGAGCGCATGCCACCAGTGTGCGACTTGTTTTGCGCGCGTGGCCGATTGCTCAACTACCTGATCGGGATCCACCGGGGCGGTGAGCGACGGCAGTGACGCACCCGCCCCCAGATAGTCCGGCAGTTTGGCCAACGCACCCTCGGCCAGGCGGATCTGCTCATCCGTGGCTTCGAGCTCGACCGATACGGACCGGGCTTCGCGCTCCTGGATCTCTTGTTCGATCGCGTCGAGGTCTTCCTCGGACGGCGCGGTCGCGGGTGACCGATCGGTGGACCCGAAAACGCTGTCGACGATACGGGTCCACGCAGCCCGTGCGCGGTCAGCGGCTGGGCGGTCAGTCGGCGTCTCGGGCTCGGCTGTTCTCGCGGCGGGAGCGGGTGTGGTCTCGGATTGCGCGCGGCGGAGTTGCTTCGGGTCGTCCCATGGCACGTGGTCACTTGGGATCTCGTCGTTGTCGATATGACCGAGAAGCTGGTCCGGCAGGCGTCTGGCGCGGGTCGGCCCAGCGGCGCGGTGGCGTTCCGGAGCGAAGGGGTTGTGTCCGGGGTGCTGGAAGGCCATCTCGGCGGGGGGCTCGTCGATTGTGGTTGCGCCGGTCGGGGATGCGGGATCGGGCTGTGCGGAGGCCTCGCTGGTCGGATCGAGCGAGGTTTGCGTATCGGCGGCGCTCTCCGGATGTTCGGTCGCCTCGAGCCACTTCTGGTAACTTCGGACCGGCGCGAGCCATTCCACTGCGTAATCGGTGGAATCGCTGGCCATAATAATTCCCAAATTGTTTCCGGAAAGAATTGTCGACCGCAGGTGTAACGAGTACGAGTACTGGTCGAGATAACCGGAGTAACGATCATGTTCGGGCCGGGTGATTGCGCTATTGCTGCGCATCGGATCGTCGGTCTGCAAATTGAAGAATACCGACAATATTTCGTTTTCGGGAAGATCTCCGTACTGTTCGAGTGTCGCTTCGTATCGGGCGCGCTGCTGGTTCGGCATCAATTCGGTACGCAAATTGAAAGGTGCCCCTGCGGGGTCGGTCATGCTGTTTGTGAGCACGATGACGTCGGAGTAGTTTTGACGGTCTCTCCACTCCGCCAGTGTCATAGGCCGCATCGGTTCGAATGAAGGGTCGATGACCATCGTGATCAGCTGGCCGTCTGTGTCGAGCATCTCGATTGTGGCGGCTACGTGGTTTCCAAAAGAATCGTAGAAGGGGTTGTGATACTCACCCGGCGCTGGAAGTGTCCACCGCCCGTCGATGGCCATCTGCTCGTCGGTGGTCTTCGCACTGACAACGATAACTTCGACCGGACCGATGTTCCATCCGGCAAAGCGCGCTCCTTCGAATTCGACCACGCGGTCTTCGAGGCTTATAATTCCGACCCCTGCTCTGAGGCGATCCGAAAAGGAAGCCGTGATCTGTCTGTCCTTCTTCATGACTTCACCGGTGCGATATGCCCGCTCCAGTCCGTCCGCCGAAAGATCCGGCACGAATGATCGTGCGATCCCCAAGGCATTCCGATCCACTCCGATTCTCAGTAATTCGGCGAGGATGGCTTCCGCCTTCTTGGTGCATGCCGTATTTATGTCGAACGGTAGGGGGAGTTGGGCGGCATGAACGGTCAGCGACCGAACTTCATCCGGACCGTAAGGCGCATGCGAAACTGGCTCCGCATCGGCCGGTGTGGGCAAGTCCAACGTAGGAAGATCGTCGGATTCCGCGCGCGTGTTTTCGGCGACAACTACTGCCGAGCGGTTCAAGATGATCCAGATGTCGGCGGCGCCCGGCTCCCGCACGTAGTAGGCGTCGTAGCCACGGACGGCTGCGAATCGACCAGGATCGGACAGGATTTCGCGCTTGATGGAAAGGTCACGCAGGCTCGCACGGACTTCAGCGGTCTGCTCACGTGCGGTAAGGCGTCGTTCCTCGTCATCGAGGGCGATTGTCACCGCATCCATTTCGGCACGCAGACTGGTGAAGTCCGTCCATCGCGCGCCGGGTCTGAGTGCCATCCGGCTGACACCCTCGGGTCGGTCATCGGCATAGCCGAGCGCAACTTCCCTGTCGCTGCTCGCGTAGATCCCGATACCGAAGGAAGAACTCAACGGTATCGCGGTTATGTACCGACCCATACTGAATTCGTCGCCATAGCGTAGGTCACGCACACCGCGGAACATCTCCGGGCTACCGGCGTCTACCAGGGCATCCACTTCTTCGGGCCCGGCGACCGTGGGCAAGGCGTCGAATCCTCGAGTTCGCGCGATGTACGTCATGGCGGGATCTTCAATCGGATCGTCGATGCCAATAGGTGCATCGAGGTGCTCGGAATCGGCTCTGCGGTAGTCCAATTGGTCGATCAGATCCCGGCCGCGAGTAAGCCCCTGCGCTTCGTGCACTGAAGCAGCGGCAGCTTGCGCTTGGTGTACATCGGGGGTGGTCGGGGTTTCTGCTGTTCGACGCAGCGCGAGCACTGTCTGCGCGAGCAATTCGGGAAAGCGAGGGTGATCCACCAGCGAGTTGAACGCTCGGTCGCGCATCATCATCGGATCCTGAAAATCCGACCGCAGCCGCAGACGTTCTTTGGCGACCGCGTCGCGGAGATGCCTTACCAGCTCGGCAGCAACGTGCAATGGTTGGAGATCGGGCAGGCGAGCGGCGCTCGCCGCGAAGGTCTCGCTCGCTATTTGGAGTAGTTCGAATGCGGCGGCGGCTTCGCGAGTTCGGGTCAGGTAGTAGCTCGTAACGGTGACGACATTCGGCAGGAATTCTGCCGCAGCTGCGGTGAAGGCCCGGTCTGATTCCGTTCGCGTCGGATCGAAGGCGTCCGATTCCGAACGCAGTGCGCCGATTGCGCGGGCGACATCGGCGTCGAATCCACGGACCAGTCCCGTCAGCAGGTAGCCGTCGATATACTCGGACCAATCTGTCCCATCGTGCTCGCGTACTTCGAAATGGGCCGCTAGCCCGTTGATTGCCTTGATTGCGGCGTTGGTGTCCCCGCGGTGCTCGACTTTCGGCCTGGTCTTCCTGGGGAACCCCCAATCCTCGGACCAGGGCATCGTTTCGACAGCCTTAGTCATGTTGTCGACCATGCGTCCGAGGTGCGACGGAAGAGAGTCCAGGAAATTCAGTTCGTTTTTCGGCTTGCTGAATGGCTCGGGTATGTCCTCGGGTGCATTCAAGCGCAGCGCACCGGCGAGGTCGAATACCGCGTTCGCGGCGGCCAACAACGCTCGAACAGCTGGCAGGCGAGTCTCGAGATCCCGGGCGAGGTCGAACAGCGTCGCGTAGTCGGGGATGTTTCCCTGATGGGTATTCGCCTGGATGCGGTGGCACTGTTCCCATATCAGGACATTGAGCAATCGCGCCGCGGCTACCGCGGCTTCGACCGGCGGTTGCGCACCGTGACGGAAGGCGTCGAGATGCGCGGCGAGTTCGGCGGTCGTGTCGGCGATCAGCTGTTGTGCGTCGTCGTCGGACAAGGTCGCGGCCCAGTCGTGCAGCGTGTGATAGGCGACGAGTGTGTCCGGGTTTTGCGGGCGAGGGGAGGCCGTCGATGCTGTGGCATCAGTCGACTGATCCGATTCCGAGTGCGCCGCAACGGCTGCGGGCTGCGTATTGCCGCTCCAGGGCGTGGACCTGCTGGACTTGCGGGGTTCGCTGCTCCACGGTGTTTTCCCGACCGGACGTGCCGATTCCGTTGCGCCCGCCGCCACGTTGGTCTCGATCGGCGACGATTCGGCGGACACGGTGTGCTGAGGTGCGACCGCCTTCGGATCCGGTTGGTCCGCAGGAGTTCTCGGTTGGGCATCGGCGGTTTTCGCGCTTGCTTGGTTGTTCGGTGTTTTGTTCGAGGTGTCGGGTGATGTCCGAACCTTGGTCGCGGGATGCTCGGGCTCGGCGTTGGCGGTCGCGGGTCGCGCACCATCGAGTCGCGGATCAGGCAGCGCACGTTCGGGATTCGCGCGCGCATCGCTGTCCCGGGCGATATTGCTCGCGTTTTCCGCTGGCTCGCGGCGTGCGCGCGGCTGCAGTTCGTCCCGCCCGGGGCCATCGCCACCGAAACGGTTGATTACCCAGGGGGTGCCTTCGTCTCGATGCCTGCCCGCCTTATCGACCGCGCCGTCGACGTCGATCCCTCTGCCTTCGACGCGGGGCGGCCTGGCGCCACGGCGGGGCATCGAATCCGGTTTATCCGCATCGGTTCCCGTGGGGCTCGCGCCGGTCGGAGTACTGGCCTGGGGTGCCGGTTGCGCATCGGAATTCCGTGCTACCGACGGAGCGGAGAGCGTCACGCCCGATGCGGCCAGCCACGGGGCGGTGAGATGCGTGTGCAGGATGTCGAATGCGGCCGCGAGTTCTGTCGCATGTGATCCCTGTGTCAGATCCGAATCCGAAACCCGGGCTGTGGTTTCGGTGAGGTCCAGCGTGAACGTTCCGCTGCCGCCGTCCAAGAGGTTGATTGTCAATGGGATCGATAGCTGGGTCGAAGTCGACTGCACGGTGCCGACGGTCACCCAGAAGCCATTGCCGCTGCTGCCGAACACCGTGGCGGCATGTAACCCATCTCGATCGAGCAATTCACGGACAGACGGCACGGGCCCGACGGCCAAGGGGCGCCACATCTCGCCTTCCAGGGTGCCGACGATCTTGATCGATGACGGATCAATCTGGTGCGTAATCAGCCATTTCCGATAATGCGTGGAGAATTTCAGCTGAATATCGGCATCCTGCTCGCCGTTCAGGAACGTTCCGCTGTGGGCCGGGCTCGACTCCTCCAGCACGCCGTTCGTGATCCGCCAGTAACCGAAGATGATCGGTCCTTCATCAGGATTCGTATATGTGCTGTACAGCACCGCGTGTGGTGCGAACAGCCGCTCCGTGGCATCGCGGATCTCGCTGTAGTTAACCGTCCGGATATCCTCCGGGTCAGCGCCGATCAGGAAGTATTCTGATTCGTTGGTGGTGTACTTCTTGCCGTCCTGACCGTAGAACAGCCCGCCCCTGACGGTCGGGCGTCGTATCGTGCGCCTCGCATCGCCCACGACCGCCTCCGGCTGGTAGAACGCCGGGTCATTCGGTGGCCGCACTTCGTATTCGATATGGGGAGGCGGCGTCCAATCCGGCATATTCGTTCTCGCCGGAAGCGGGGTGAGGCCCCGCCGTTCGGCCTCGGCGGCGGCAAGTGCGGTGAGATGGTCGTGTACTACCACCTCGCCCTCGGTCGGCGTCAGGGTGGTGACCTCGGCGGCCACCATCGACTCCGCCTCGGACTCCTTCGGATCAAGAGCCCCGTCCTTTTGGCGGATGCCGTACGAGCTGAATTGCCGCGCCATCCACGCCCTGAGCCTCCCGATGTCCTTCGAGCCGTAGGTCGTTTCGAAGTAGCTCTTCACCACGGAGTGCATATCCGACCCGTTGCTCGACAGCAGCCTGCGCAGCCCATGCGTCAATTCGTGGATGGCGAGGCAAAAATACGCGAGATCGGGGTCGGAGCGCAGCCGTCCGGCAGCCGCTTGCTCTATTGCGTCGGCGCGCATTCGCGCCGGTGCGGCCAGCCACAGTTCGTTGAATTCGATACCGTTACTGGACACGTGGGCGAATGCGTCTATGTCGTCCCCAGGAGCGCTCCTGAACTCCCACAAGTCGGTGAGCACCAGGAATTCGGTGCGCATGTGCTGTACGGCGGCAGCGATCTGACCGGCGGTATCCAAGGTGATGCCTGGATTGTCGAACGCGATCATGCGGAAACTATTGTTGGCCCGCATTTCCGCGATTTTGGACAGCTTGGCTTGCTGCTCCACCGGTGTCACCGGATGGTATTCTGCCGCCAGTTCCCGCAGTTCGCGGTAGTACGCGGCTCTCTTCAGTGCAGAGCTGGTCAACAGGTCGTGCACGATCTCCTCCCCGACCGAGGCGCTGGTCGGGTCATGCTCCATGGCCGCGAAGGCTCCGGCCAGCGCCGCAGTGGCGTTGAATCGCCCGTCGCGATCCTTTCCATAGGTGCGGAACTCGCCTTTCCGCCAGGCGTACATCGCACCCGGAGACCAGCGCGTTGGCCCCTCGTGACTGCTTTGATGATGGTCGGCGAGCCCGGTTGCGTAATAGTCCGCACCCTCCCCACCCGTGTTGTTCAGTGAGTAGCCGAACTCACCCAGGACCAAGCCATAGATCGCCTGATCGAGAGGTCCTACGGCCCGCCCGGCGTGCACCATCTCGGTCCATGTCTGAGCCCGGAACTCCGGATCGGTTGCGAAGGCATCGGATAGCATGATCGACCGCGTTAACGGATACCTCGTATCGGTTCCTTCGACATGGTCGCTCACGATGAATCGTTGGCTGTCCGAGACGGGCCCGATCCCGATCTGGTGTAGTTGGACGTGCGGGTACTTCGTCAACAGCACGTGTATCGCCCGAGCGAACTCACGAACGACTTCCACTGTCACACTGGGTAAGTCGAATCCGAACATGCGGACCGCGTGTCTGCGCCACATCTCCGTGGCCACCTCCGCGCCCGATGCACAGGATGCGAACGGATCCGGTGTGGAACGATCGATGGCACTCGCCGACACCACGAAATCGCGGACTGCGCGTGCGAAATGCCGGTGCTGTTCGCGCAGTTCCTCGGGGTAGCCGGGATCGTCGAACGGTAGTCGTTGTTCGGGGGTGGCGGTGCGCCAGTGGTGTTGGAGTCGCCCGTCGTGGATTCTGCTGCTGAGGTGCTCGGCGAATTCGTCACTCGAGATATCGGTGCCCGAGCTCATGGCGTCGAGAACGACCGGCAGTGCGATCTCGGCCAGGCGTAGGTATTCCGATAGCACGTCGTCCGGCAGCGTGTGGAAATCCGTGGTGGCCAAGGGGACTCGATCGCCGCTGGCGTGGGCGGCCTGCCATGTCTGATCGGTGGTGGTATCGAGGGCGGTGTCATATCCAGCGGTTGTACTGGGTTGCTCGGCAGCTCGAACGTTGTACAGCTGAGCGGCCAGCCCGACGACAAGCGAACGCGGGGGGTGCGCGAGTGCGTCACTGTTCGACTCGACGGGATCGACCCCTCCGGCTTCGGAGTCGCTTGCAGTTGAACCTGTTCCATGCTCGTGAACAGGTTGGTCGCGGTTTTCGGGGGTGAGTGGTTGGTTGCCGGGGAGATTGTGGAAGAAGACACCGCCGTGTTGGAAGGGGGTGAGGCGTTGTTGTCTCCCGGAGGTGGGTTTGTTGTCCATGGCTGTGTCGAGTTGTGCCATGGCGGCTCGGTGTTCGGCCAGAACGTTTTCGGCGATCTCGGAGAGTCGTTGTTCGGCTGCCTCTGGTTCGGTGGGTAGTTGTTCTCGGGCGGCGCGTGCGTGGACCTTGGCGGTGAGGCTTCGTGCTATCCGCGGATCGCCGACTTGGGCCATCAGCCGGTGGTAGACCTGGCTGTCTCCTGCAATTGCTACAGGCTGCTCGGAAACCTCGGTGGGATCGCCGGAATCTGTTGCGGTGGGCGCTGATTCGATGTCGGTGGTGTTGACGTGCGCCTGCCCACTCCGCACGTCGTCCACGGCGGCGGCGAGATCGGCTACATCGGAACGCGGTGCCGAGGTAGCCGGTCCAGCGAGGTCCTCGCCGACGGTGTCCTCCGGTCGGGTGTCGGCATTGTCGCCGCGCTGATACTCGATCACCGCATTGCCGGATGACGGCCGGGCATCCGGAGCGTCGGCCTCATCCTGCTCTGTTCGGGCATGCTTGATCACATTGCGGAGTCGAGCCAGTGATTCCTGGTGCCAGTCCGGGCATCCGTACGCCTCGAACAGCGGCAGCAGTGCCTGGAAGTTGCGTTCGTATCTGCGGAGTTGGGACCGGCTTCGTTGGTTTGCTGCCCACTCATAGGGATCGGGCCGGCGCTTGCGATCCACACTGCTGACATAACGCCGAGAGAAGGGGCTGTCCGGAGGGCTTACCGGCTTGCGGAACGCAAAGGCATGGTCGTGGCCGTACAGGCGGTCCCCGTCCTGCAGCACGTTGTCCTTCCGGTCCCAGTTGCTGATGACGACATCGAGCAGGCCCAACGGATCCGCATCAGGATGGTTCAGCAACGCCTCCATGGAACGGACCCCGCTTGGATCCTCCGCTGAAGTCGGGAGGGGCTCGCCCGGCAGCCATGGCATCCGCACGGCGTCCTCGCCAACCTCGATCACCGGCGGTACCGATGCTTCCATCGCTTCACCGGACGCGGATCCGAGTACTTCGGCGGCCAGATCCTCCGGCTCGAGTCCGCTCTTCTCGACTGCCCACAAACCATCGGGATAGATGAGTAGCTCGGTGATGCTGTTCTGGCTGAACATGTGGTCCGGCGTCAACCGAACAGGTGGTCCAGAGCGTTCGGCTTGGGCGAGCCGCGCGGCGAATTCCGCTCTGGTCATCATGCGACCGCCTGGTGTGTTGCTGGTGGCGGTCGTGTCAGGGGAGCGGTCGCTCGACGGTGTCGCGGGTTCCGGCGCGCCGGAATCGACATCGTTGTTGAACTGAGTTTGCGGGTCCGGGGGCGGCCCACCGACGGTCATGCCCGCGCCGGATCCGCCGCCGGATGGTGATATGCGATTGGCTTCGGCAGTGGCAACGGCGCGGTCGGCGAGGAAGAAGTTCTCGATCGCCTGGACGAGTTGCCGCAGCTCCGGTTCGCTCGTCGCATCGGCCAGCGCGCGTAGCTCCGTCAGCAGATCGTCCGCGAACGGGCTTGCCGACGGGCCGGGTCCCGATAGTCCGAGTAGGTTTCCTAGTTTGCGATCGAGCTGCTCGCCCGGATCAGCGAGCTGCTGCTGTGTACCAGAATCGGCCTGAGCCGCATTCGCGGCTTCGGTGTCCCGAAGCAGGGGGAGCCGCAGTGCCATCCAGTCGACGAGGAGGTTCAGATCTGCGGCTGAAGCCACTGCCGCCCAGCCTGTTTCGTCCAGCCCTCGAATCCATCGTTGGGC
This sequence comes from Nocardia sp. NPDC049707, assembly GCF_040674855.1. NCBI lineage: Bacteria > Bacillati > Actinomycetota > Actinomycetes > Mycobacteriales > Nocardiaceae > Nocardia > Nocardia sp. NPDC049707. The sequence continues at coordinate 76,179 of NZ_JBFANN010000035.1, forward strand.
GATGGTCACCGCCTGCCGTATCCACCCGGATCGCACCAGATCCGGGACGACGTCCAGCACCTCGGTCAGTTCGGCCCGCGCCGCTTCCAGGCGGATACGCAGTTCTTGCAGGCGGGCGCCCGGATCGTCGGTCGCTGTGTCGACGGGCGCGTCGCTTCCGGTGAAGGTGGCTCTCGAGGCGGTCAGCCACGGATCCACAATTCTGGTGTGGAATTCGTCGATCGCGGCGCTTACCCTATCGGCATCCTCGCCGAGGGCGATATCGGTGTATCTGGCTGTGATTACGTCATTTTCGCGCGTGAGTACCAGAGTGATCCGGCCCGGCTTACCGAGAACCGGATTGATCGAGAACACGATCGATAGCGAGTCGTCTGCCGGGACAATGGCCGTGACGTACATCCAGAACTGGGCAGTGGCCCCAGGGAATATGGTGTGAGCGCCGGGAACTGTCGCGCTGGTGCTTTCGCCTCGCTGATCGATCAGTTGACCAGCGGTCGGCACGCCAACCGGGATCTGCTTTCGCCACAGGTCTCCCAGGATGCTGTCGTCGAATTCGACTGGTACCCCGCGCTCAGCCATTTCGAACAGACCCTGGGCAACGTACTTCAGGTCGGCTGATGCCGTTGGCAGCATCTGACTGCCGAAGACGATGCGCACTTTTCGGCCACCGTCCATGTACCAGTGCCCGAATGCGTATAGGTGTATATCGGGATCGGAAAATGTGTTGTACAACAGGGCATGCGTCCCCGGGTACGGCATCGTGCGGTCGCCGTTGGCCGTGAGGAAGAAGACATCACCTTCCGGCCCGGTGGTATAGGGCGCGTCTTCGTCACGAATCCCACCCCCTATGGCGGGGTACACATTCGTGTAGTCGAGCGTCGCGGCCGTTTCCGGCGTGTACATGTACATGTCCGGTGGCATCTGCACGGCGTCGTATCGCGTGCGTCTGTCGGTTCCTGGCGCGGTTGCGGCCTCGGTACCGGTTGCGATCGACCGGTTCTCCTCTGGACGGGGCGCATTGCTTCTCGCAGGTGCTTCGCTGTCGAGCGGTTGCGTAGCAGACTCCGTCGCCCAACTCGTCTCGTCGCCTATCCGGTTCAACAACTCCTGGATCGCAGGGGGAACCGATTCGGTCTCCGTGCTGTGACTCGGCGTACCAGCACCCGGTCCAGCGGCGGGCTGATCAGTTGCGGGATCTGCCTCCGAAGCGCGTGCGGCGGAATTGGCTTCAAGGTCCGTGCGTTCGGTCGGTGTGTCCGAGGCGTGATCGGGTCGCTGTCTGCCGCCCCGGGCAGCGCCGCCGCCATTGTTGTGGAGCACGCCGAGCCCGGGCACTCGTTGGCGTGCCGGTTTCATCCACTCCTCTTCGCCGTCCCAGCGTTGATCGCCGCCCCCGATCGCGTACGGGAGGCCGCGCCCTGGTAGCGGGCGTGGTGTGGGAGGGGTGCTGGTCGACGCGGGCGCGGTATTGGCCGCGGTTTGCGTCGGTGGTATGTGCTCGCGCGACGCATCTGTCCTCGGCCGCTCCGTATGCGACTGAGTACCCGGTTGGCCCGCATCGGTCCTCGCGGGTGCAGCACCGGTTGGAGCACCCGGTGCTGAGGGTTCGCCACGAACAGCTTCGACGCCGCGGGGCAATATATCGGCTGCCGGTTCTGGCCGTCGTGGACCGAAGGCTGCCAACGCCGCGGCCAGATCGCGGACTGTGCTATCGGCGGCTGTGTAGTCTTCCAACGCGGCTGTCAGCCGCTGGTCCAATTCCGTTATGGTGCGGGTACTTCCGGTCCTGGCGGTGTTCTGGAGGTTCAGCCAGTCCGTAATCCACGATGTGTTAGCGCGGAAGTTCTCGACCAATGTCGCCAGTTGATGTCGACTGATCAGGGTTCCCGGTTGCTCCATGACCGCAATCAGGGCCTCGAGTGCCGCGAAATTATCTTGCAGCCCCCAGTAGCGGCCCAAAGCCTGGTCCAGCGCGGGGCTGTCCTCTTCCGCGTCATCCACGGCCGCCGCGGCCGTCGGCAGTTCCGCGAGGATCCACTCCGAGATCATTTGCAGCACATCGAGGTCGACGCCCTGCAACAGGCCCGTGCTGTCGGCACGCACTTGTACGTCTGTGTTTGCCGCGGCTAGTTGGGCAGTGACCTCAGCCAGGCGACGAGCAGCTGCCTCGAAACGGTCGGCCGCCTCCGCCCCCATCCTGGCCCGTTGTGCGGCGGTGGGTTCCAGCTGTCGGAATTCGGACTCCGCGGCAAGCGCCCGCTCTGCTGCGCGTAGCCAGTTGTCCACCGCATCAGCGAAATGCCGCAGCAACCGGTGCCGGGGAGCGGGAATCGGCGGATTCGGGTCGCTCTCGACGGTCAGCAGCTCATCCAGTAGCACGAGCGCATTTTCGAGTCTTGCGAGCCGTTCTGCCTCTGTGGGCGTCCTATCGGCCGGATCGAATGCCGCGTCGGCATGTTCGGCGGCGACCGCGTTACGTAACGCCTGCAGGCGATCGACGCTGTTCGAAATGGCATACGGTGACGGGGCGGAGTCGATGGGTTCCGCGCTGGGATATGAGCCTGATCTGTATGCGGGGTGCTCCTGTTCGATAGGTGCGGTCTCCGGCGCTGTGCCCGAAGGCGGTGCGTTGTTCGGCATCTGTGGTCCAGGATTAACCGGGCCGAAGTCATGTTCGCCGTCAGCCTGCCTCGGCCGGTCGTCCGCAGTTGATGTTGTCTCCGCCGGGACTGTGGGCCCGAGGACACGCTTGACCTGAACGATTTTGCCTGCGAAGTCCTCCGTGATTTCGATCAATGCGTCCGGGAACCGACTTAACAGAGCGGCATCGATCATTCGGCGCACTTTTTCGAACTTCGGGTTGCCTACGTCTGGATCTTCGTGGGCGATCCAGACGTCCCGCCGTCCGTCATCGTGAATGCGATACCAGATCATGCATTCCACTACGAGGTCGTCGAATTCGATTCCGATTGTCAGCGGACGCCCGATCGCGGCTCGCAAATCAGGATGGCCTGCCCGGCGGGCTTCCACCGCATGCAACACCAGGGAATCCGGTCCACTCGCCGGATCGACCCGCGTCACCACCCCGGCCACGGAGGTACGATGCGGGCCCCGCATCCCCTTCACCACATGGGGGATGATGGTGCCCGTAACGGCTTGTTCGTCGCCCGTTGGGTTTGTCTGCTGGCCAACGGTCGCATCATCCGATTGCGGTGCGGTGGGCGAAGGCAGCGCGCTCAGATCCCGCGCCGGTTCGGTTCGACCGCCGCCGCGTTCGCCGCCGTTGCCGCTCCCAGAACCATGCGCCCCGCTGCTGTCCTGCGCGCCGTCCGGATCGCCAACGGCGCCTTCGCCTTCGGACTGGCCTTCGCCATGCGCTGCGGGAGTTGTGTCGGCGTGCTGGCCGCTGGTCTGCTCGAATGCACTCCGTAGATAGTGCATCGGGTCGGTGAGGTCGCCGGGCTTCGTGAACAGGACCGTAGCGCTCGTGTGTTGCCCGACTGGACCCGCCGCGTCGATGATCCACACTCCCGTGAAGCCGGATCGCACCGCCATCTTGCCGGTGAAGGTATTGCGCGCCGCCTCCTCCGGGGACAAATCACGCGCAATGCCCTCGTTGAAACTGTCGATATTGGAGGTACCGATCGGGTCGGTGACATCCCATGAGCCCGCAATCGCTCGTACCTGACCGCCGATCGAATCCATCATGTCCGCGAACATGACGTGCCCAGGTGTACTCGGCCCTCTCCGCACCTCGAAAGCCAGTAGACCGTCCCCGTACACCTGGCCTTTGATCCTGGCTTCGGCGCTGCCGTCGTAGTTCTTCTCGAACTCCCGCGGTGCCTCGTCCGTCGGTGTCTCGGCCGCCGTCCGGCTCGGTGGCACTACTTGTGGCGACTCTACGAGGTCGATGTCGGCTGGGGCTGCATCGACCGTGGGATTGTCGGGTTCGTCCGCGAGTTCGTGGGTGGTTTCGTGGTCGGGTCGCTGTCTGCCGCCCCGGGTTGCGCCGCCGCCATTGTTGTGGAGCACGCCGAGCCCGGGCACTCGTTGGCGGGCCGGTTTCATCCATTCCTCTTCGCCGTCCCAGCGTTGATCGCCGCCCCCGATCGCGTATGGGAGGCCGCGCCCTGGCAACGGGCGTGGTGTGGGAGGGGTGCTGGTCGACGCGGGCGCGGTATTGGCCGCGGTTTGCGTCGGTGTGTGCGGCGCCGGTTCTGGCTGTGCCGCAGTAACTCCTGCGGCGACTGGTTGCTCGCCGTCGAGGTGGACCACGGACTCAAGTGATTCGGAACTCGTAGCGGCAGGCTCGGGGGCCGGGTTGCCACGGCTGCCCAGGTTGGCATCCTGCATGTTCGGTGCGCTGCCGGTATCCCGCATCTCGAAGTGAACGATGGCGCCCCCGGCGCGCCCGGAGTTCATGACCCTATCCGCGACCGATTCCAGCACGTGCCTGTGTTCGGCCGTCAGCCAGGGCTCATCGGACTGGTCGAGACCGTGCACCGCCGCCCGCAGCGTACCGTCGTCGAGCAGGCGCCACCACACCATGGCGTGACCGTTGGCCACTGCGTCCTGCAGCGACATCTCGAGCATCCGTACAGCGTGTGCCCGCCTGGCAGGATCCGACCACTCGTGACGGTCCAGATATTCCTCGAACGCGCGCTGCTCGGTGGAGGCGGCGTCGGCCGAGTCGAGATGGTGTGCCGTGTGGTACTCCACCGCCAGATAAACCGGGATCAGGTCGTAATACTGCTGCTCCGCATCGAGATCGAAGTAACCCGACAACTGCTTGGTTTGTGCGGTCTCCTCGTTGCGCTCGAGCCATCTCTCATGAACCGTGTTCGCCGGATCGTGGAACCCGGATTGCGCGACCTTCTCAGGAGCCGGGAAGCCGTTCTCGTCCACCAGATCAATCAGGTCCATCGAGTCGAGACTGGCGATGTCGGTTCCCGTACGGACCATGTCGGCCACGGCGTCGACAGCGATTTCTGCCGTCTCGGCGCTTTCGGCCTGCCGGTCCTCGGGCAAGTCGCTGCTGGCGTACTTGACAATGTTGATCTGCCAGCCACCGTCTGCCCAGCGCACATGGTTGGGGCTGTCGAAACGGTGACGCTCCCGCCATACCTCGTTTGTTACTGGCTTCCAGCTGTCCACAACAGCACTCTTGCGGCGCTTGTCCCGCCAATCCTCGTGCATCCCGGCCCCCACGTATGCGATGGCGCGGCGCCGATACTTCTCGTCGTCGGACTCCAACTCGGCGCCCGGTTTGTTGAGCACCCAGTGCGCGTCGATCTTGCGCCTTTTGAAGAAGCCGTGATCGACCGCGGGATCGACATCGTTGTAGAACTGGGCGGGCGACGTCTGCCCGTCGGACGCGTTAGCTTGCGCCGCGGTGGGCGCCGCGCCAGTGGGAACATCCACTGCAGGCGGCGGTGGGTCTGCGGTGTCAGAACCGGAGTCGTCGTTGTCAGGAGCGGCGCTCGGGATGCCGAGACCTGGTGCGCCACCGAGTGGCGTATGCAGTTCGAACCAGGTGGATTTGCCGTTGCCTTGGACGGCGGCTCCGTGGTCATCCGACAGCATGGCGACGAACTCGCCACCGCGTCCGCGCTCGGCGTCCCAGTCAGGCATGCCGGTGCTTTCCGGGATGACCTCGCTTTCGTCGGTGACCGTGAATCGGGTCTTGCGGACATCGTCGGTATCCGTTGCGGTGGCGATGACCGCGACTTTGCCTTGGGTGTGCCGCAGCGAATTCGCCACCAACTCCGAGATCAGCAGTTCCGCGGTGTCGATCTGGTCCTCGGTGAGCCAGGGGAACTTCTGCCGCAGTGATCGCACCCATGCGCGGGTACTGCTTGCGGCTCGGACGCGCTCGCCTTCCTCACCCACCTCGCCGGTCGCTTCGCTGGCTTCGCGTACCACGAACTCTTCGCGGATCGGCTGCCCGGAGGGCTGGTTTTTCTTACGCTTCTTCGGCTGCGGGGTTGGTACCGGTATCGGTGTAGGTGTTTCCGGTGCCGTCTTCGGTGGTTCGGTTGGAGTCTGTGGCGGTTCGGGTTGTGGCGTGTCTTGTTTGCGTTTGCCTTTCTTGGGCTTGTCTGGTGGGGCCGACGCCATAGGAACGGGCCGCGCCGCTACCACTGGTTCCGGCAGTGGGCCGGCGAGAGTCGTGGCGGGGATGCCGCCGCGGGTGGGTTGGACGGTGGGGTCGGGGATGTATTGGGTGCTGTCGCGGTTGAGTTGCGGGGCGGCGGTGGGATCCGTTGGGGCGCCGGGGGTTTCCGGATTTGGCGGTGTGGCGTAACGAGCGGGTGGGGTGAGTTCGGTGGGGCGGTCGGCGGGTGTGGCGGGCAGGTGTGGTGCGGGGGTGTTGTTGTGGCGGGGCAGGGGTGGTTCGGAGTCGTGGACGCGCGGTTTCTGCTCGTCGTCTTCGGCGGGTGCCCCGGGGACGGCAGTGTCGGGGATGGGGACTTGTGGTCGATCGGTCAGGGGGATAGCGGGGCCGGTCTTCGGCACAGCTTGGGTTGACGGGCGCGGAATGACCGGGATGGCGTTGGGGGGTGGGCCGTCGGGTGCGTCGGGTTGTCCGGGGATTTTGTAGGTGGTGCCCGGTGGTTTGGTGTATTCGTCGGGTGCGTTGTTGGGGTATTCGTCTATCTGTGGTTGTGCGGGGACGTAGCTGGGCATCGGGGGTGTGACGATGGTGCCGATGCGGTCGGGGAATTCTTCTGGGTCGCTGTGGGTTTGGTCGTTGTCGGTGGGCTGCCCACCAGACATTGCGGGCGGTGGGGTCGAGGAGCCTGCGGTGGTATCGGGATTGGATGGTCCATTACCGCTCGGCGGCGTGGCAGCGACCAGGGCTGTCGGTGGGATCGTCTGTGCTGCAAGGTTGTTCGTATCCAGGCCGAGGGGTGGTGTGGTGGCGTGCGACTGCTGTGGCGAGTTGGCTTGTGCGCCTTGCGGTGTGACCGTGGGGCGGGGGGCGCCAGCCTCGCTGGCCGGTCGTTCGGCGATTGGTGTTGCCGCTGTGGTGGACTCGTCGAAAACCAGCTCGGAGCCGAGGTCCCAGCGGTTGGCTTGGTAGGGGGCGGATGATAGTTCGCTGAGTTCGGGTCCGCTCGCAGTTGGGACGAGTGGTTGCGCCGCAAGTTCGGTCCCGGTGGTAGTGATGCCGACGTCAGCGGTCGTGTCGGCATCGGGAGTGCTTGTTGTGAGCACCGATTGCCGTGTGGTGTGGGGTTGGCCTTCGGCGGGGATGGTTCCGGCGAGGCCCGGCTGCTGAGTATCGGGTCGGCGGCTGTGGAATTCGGCGGTGCCGGGGCGGTCGGTCGATGACGGGCTTGCCGGTGTGGTGATGGGGTCGGTCGGCGCGGGTGTGTAGGTGCCCTGAGTGAGTTGTTCCAGGGCTTCGTCCCAAGCACTCCAGCCGTAACTGGGTTCGGGTGCATTTCCGGGGGCAGTCGTTGGTTGCGTGGCGTCCGTGAGTAATTGGGTGCCACTGTTGTCGTCGGGGCGGCCGAGTTCGTGGAAGATGGCGCGGCCGATCTCTTCGATCTCGGCGATGGTCTCTTCATGCGGCCGCAGTGCGTGCCCGTCGTGGGTGGTGCGTTGGTTGGCCGATTCGGGTTCCGCCGGGAGCAGGAGTCCATCGAGCCAGCTGTCGTCGAGTTCGGTGGTGGTCGCCGCGAGGGGGCGGACCTGTGTGCCCATGGTTCGGGTGGGGCGAGTGGCCGTAGCCAGGCCGCCGCCCGTCAGCATCGTCTCGGCGAGGTTGCGGCTGCGTTGGTCGGTGCGGGTGAGGGCGGGCATGGTGAGTGCACCGCTCCCGGAGGCACTGGCGAAGGTGATGGCCAGGTCGCGTCCGGTTGTCCGTGCCGACTGTGTGGTGGCCTTCGTGCGGGCCGGTGGTGTGGATGGTCGGCTGGGCTTTGGCTTCGGTTGCGGGGTTGGCACCGGTATCGGAGCAGGCGGTTTCGGCGTCGGCTGTCGTGCTTCGGGTGGTGGCGTGTTGGGTTTGCGTTTGCGCTTTTTGGGCTCTGCTGAGGCCGAGGCCATGGGGACCGGGCGTGCCGGCACCACCGATTGCGGTAGGGGTCCGGCGAGGGTGGTGGCTGGGGTGCCGCCGCGGGTGGGTTGGATGGTGAGGTCGGGGATGTATTGGGTGCTGTCGCGGTGCAGTTGCGGGGTGGCGGTGGGATCCGTTGGTGCGCCTGGGGTTTCGGGGTCCGGTGTGGTGGCGTAGTGGGAGGGGGGATTCAGTTCGGTGGGGTGTTCGGCCGGGGTGGCGGGTAGGTGTGGTGCGGGGGTGTTGTTGTGGCGGGGCAGGGGTGGTTCGGAGTCGTGGACGCGTGGTTTCTGTCGGTCGTCTTCGGCGGGTGCGCCGGGGACGGCGTGGTCCGGGATCGGGACCTGCGGTCGGTCGGTCAGAGGTATGGCTGGGCCGGTTTCCGGCACCATGGGGGTTGTAGGGTGCGGGACGATCGGAATCGCGTTGGGCGGCGGGCCGTCCGGTGCGTCGGGTTGCCCGGGGAATTTGTAGGTGGTGCCCGGTGGTTTGGTGTATTCGTCGGGTGCGTTGTTCGGATACTCGTCTATCTGTGGCTGTACGGGGACGTAGCTGGGCATCGGGGGTGTGACGACGGTGCCGATGCGGTCGGGGAATTCCTCCGGATCGCTGTGGGTTTGGTCGTTGTCGGTGGGCTGCCCGCCCGACATTGCGGGCGGGGATGCCGAGTGTTCTGTGGTGGTATCGGGATTCGACGGCCCATGCCCAGCCAGTGCCGCGGCTCCGGCCAGCGCTGTGGGTGGGATCCCTTGGGCTGCAAGGTTGTTTGCGGGTGCGCCAGGTGTCGGTGTGCCGGTGTGCGGCTGTGGTGAGTTGGCTTGTGCGCCTTGCTGGTTGGCTTGATGATGCGGTGAATTGGCTTGTGCTGCGTGTGGTGTGGCTTGGGGTTGGGGTGTGTTGCTTTGTGCTGCGTGTGGTGTGGTCTGGGGTTGGGGTGTGTTGCTTTGTGCTGCGTGTGGTGAATCGCCCCGGCTTTGGTGCACACCGTTTTATCTGTCACCGGCTGGTTGCTCGGCGCGGTGTGCATAGTAGTCGGCTTCATACTCGGCTGGTG
>NZ_JBFANN010000036.1:0-84305 GCF_040674855.1 Nocardia sp. NPDC049707
CGTTGCCGATGACGTTCGTCACGCCCGGGGTGAGGATGCCGGACGGGATCAGATGCAGTGCGAACCTCGAGATCCCGCCCCGACTTGCGTCTGCAGGCCCATCCCGGCTCTATGTGACATAGATCACACGCTGGAAAATAGCTGATTTTCTTGCTGTGGTCGCACAATGCCCGGCACAATCGGCATGTTGCTGCTGGTGCGCAGATGGACTCCCGTGACAGCAGTGAATGTTCGTGCTTGAACTGCTCTACCTGAAATACCTTGCGCCGCATCCGGTTACCTGTTGCTGCGCAGGTGCAGTGACGTGCGGTTTCCTCCGTCGATGACGGGGCCGGTACCGCGCGTTGGCCGGGTCGACGGAAAGGGCGAGCATATGACCAACGCGCACAAAAAGACGTTGCGCCGGATAGCTGTTGGGATTCTGTTATCGATCGTCGTGACGCTGGTACTGGCCGGACCGGTGCGTGGTGATACCGGAAGCGCCTCCGGTTCGGGCGGCTCCGGCTCCGCATCCGGCAGTTCCGGCAGTTCCAGCGGCTCCGCGGCCCTGGCCCTTCCGCTGCCGAGTATTGCCGGACTCGGCGCACTCACCGCGGCCTACACCCAGATCGGCAAACCCTACGAATGGGGCGCCACCGGCCCGTTCTCCTGGGACTGTTCGGGCCTGGTCCAGTGGGCGTTCCGTCAGGTCGGGGTGAAGCTGCCGCGTACCACCTGGGAGCAGGCCAAAGTCGGTGCGGCGGTTCCATTCTCGGCCCTGGCACTGGGCGATGTCGTCATCCTCAACGACGATGCTTCGCACGTTGGCATCTACGCGGGCCGCGGGCAGATCCTGGATGCGCACGACTGGGGCGTTCCGGTCGGCCTGCGCCCACTGAGCAAGTTCGACATCTACACGATCCGTCGTTTCTGATCCGGATCGGCTACCGAAATGTGGGCTGGTACTCCGCCCTTCGTCGGCGGGCCAAGGCCCACACGGCACGGCCGCCAAGGCCCGAGTGCGCCCTACACCGGATGCTCGTTGCCTCGATGTACGGTGGCAGATGTGCTGTTGCGGTACACCTTTCGCGTCTACCCGATACCGGTTCGGACCCGGACGTGCCTGTGCGGTGCGGTCCAGGACCGGGATCGCAATGCCGCGGACAATATTCTCGCCGCTGGGCAGGCGGAGAGGCTGAACGCTTGGACCGGAACCTGGTGCAGCAGGAACCTACCGACAGGCCGTAACGGTCCAGTAGGAATCGCCTCCGTACCCGGAGACGAGGATGTCAAGTTTCCATCGACCAGCTGGCCGACGAGGTCGTGATCGTCGCCCCGCCTGGTCGAACCCGAGTTCAGTCGATGAGCTGGCGCAGTCGGGGTCCGTACTGCGGATGCGCCAGCGCCGAGGCGAACTGCGCGACCAGGTAGTCGGCCGGATTGCCGGTGTCGTACCAGCGGCCCTGGATGACCTGGCCGAAGACCGGGTTGTCGGCGGCGTACACATTGATCGCATCGGTGAGGTACACCTCGCCGGTGCGATGTTCATACCAGTGCTCGGTCTGTCTGCGCAGTTCGCAGATGATGCCGGGGGTGACGACGTAGCCGCCGATCGCGGCGTAGTTCGACGGTGCGTCCTCGGGCTTGGGCTTCTCCCGCAGCCCGGTGATGCGCAGCAGGCCGTTGCCGTGGTCGTCCGCGACGACCGGGACGCCGTAGCGCTGGGATTCGGACGGATCCATCGGCATCAGTGCGAGCACCGGCGCGCCGGTCGCCTCATAGGCGTCGATCAGCTGCTGGGCGCGTGGCACCCCGGCGACGAAGACGTCGTCGGGCCACAGCACAAGCATCGGCTCGTCGCCGAGATTGCGGGCGGCATTGAGCACCGGCGTGCCGTTGCCGTACGGCCCGTGCTGATCGAGGTAGGTGATATGGCCGAGCCGGGACAGCTCGCCGACCTCTTCCACCGCATCGGCGTAGGCGTCCTTACCATCGGCCCTGAGCTGGGCCACCAGCGCCGGATTGGGGCGGAAATGGTCCTGGATCAAGGATTTTCCGCTGCTGACCACGATGGTGATATCGGTGATTCCGGATGCGACCAGCTCGCGGACGGTGTGCTCGATGACCGGCTTATCGCCGACCGGCAGCATCTCCTTGGGGATGGCCTTGGTCAGTGGGAGCAGCCGGGAGCCGATTCCGGCGGCCGGTATCACGGCCTTGCGGATCTTCATGGTCCGATCATCACATACCCGACCGGGTCCGAACCGGCGATCCCCAGGCTTGGCCCGGGCATGTCGAGGCGGCAACATATCGGTATCGGGCCTGGTCACGGGCGGTTGTGCAGGGCAGGGCACGGTACCGGCCCCGCTACCGCGCCCGCACGATCGGTAGCAATCTCGCAGAAACTACCCGGCTGACGTACATCTCGCACGCAGGTAAGCCGCCGGTGCGCACAGGTGCCCGTGCATGCACGGGTGGGCCGACCTGTCGGTAAGGCGGCGTAGATTTCCGTGCGTGAGCACCGACAACACCGCTGAGGACGCCGGGGTGGGGCCCGCGTCCCTGCGCACGGCTCGGCGGTGGGTGCTGCATATTGATATGGATGCCTTCTTCGCTTCGGTCGAGCAGTTGACCCGGCCGACGCTGCGCGGCCGCCCGGTGCTGGTCGGTGGTACCGGTGGGCGCGGTGTGGTCGCGGGGGCGAGTTATGAGGCTCGGGTCTTCGGTGCGCGCTCGGCGATGCCGATGCATCAGGCGCGGCGGTTGGTCGGGGTGACCGCGGTGGTGGTGCCGCCGCGCGGCGCGGTATACAGCGTGGTCAGCGGGCGGGTGTTCGATGCGCTGCGCAGCCGCATTCCGGTGCTGGAGACGCTGTCGTTCGACGAGGCGTTCGGTGAGCCCGCCGAGTTGGTTGGCGCGACCGTCGAGCAGGTGCGCGAATTCTGCGCGGAGTTGCGTGCCCTGGTGCGCGAGCGCACCGGGTTGGTCGCCTCGGTCGGTGTCGGCACCGGTAAGCAGCTGGCCAAGATCGCCTCCGGAATGGCCAAACCCGATGGAGTGCGGGTGATTTCGCCGGATGAGCAGCAGCAACTGCTGGCCGGGCTGCCGGTGCGCAAGCTGTGGGGGATCGGTCCGGTGGCCGAGGGCCGGCTGCGTTCGCTCGGAATCGAGACCGTCGGCGCCTTCGCGGCCCTGCCGGAATCGGAGGCGGTGTCCATCCTCGGCGGCAGTGTCGGCGCGGCGCTGCACCGGCTGGCCCGCGGCATCGACGACCGGCCGGTCGCCGAGCGGGCCGAGGCCAAGCAGATCAGCGCCGAGAACACCTACGAGACCGATATCGTCACAATGGCCCAGCTGCGCCCGGCGATCGAGACCATGGCCGCGGCCGCGCACCGTCGGCTGGAAAAGGACGGCCGGGCCGCACGCACCGTGGTGCTGAAGCTGAGGAAATCTGATATGAGCATCGTGACCAGGTCGTTCACCTTGCCGTATGCGACGACCGAGCTGGCCACGCTGACGACGGCGGCGCAACGCTCGGCCATCGATCCGGCCGAGCTCGGGCCGATCCGGCTGGTCGGAGTGGGCTACGGCGGGCTGTCGACCATCCGGCAGGAGTCATTGTTTCCGGAACTCGATCAGGCGCACGTCGAGGACGCGGGCATCGGGGAAGGCGACGCGCCGCACTCCGACGATGGGGGGCCGTCGGAAGCCGAGGACGGCACGTCGCAACCCGGCGCGGGTGTGTCGGTCGGGCCGGTGGGCGCCGAGGTGGGAGATACCACGACGGCATTCGGTGCAGCATCGGTCGACACCACCGTGCAGCCGAGCGTCGGTGCAGCTCAGGGTGATTCGCAAGTGCGGAACACGACGCTGTGGTATCCCGGACTGGATGTCTCGCACCCCGAATTCGGACATGGGTGGGTGCAGGGCGCCGGGCTCGGTGTGGTTACTGTTCGGTTCGAGACCAGCTCGACAGGGCCCGGTCCGGCGCGTACCTTTGCCGCCGACGACATCAGTCTGTCCCGGGCGGATCCGCTCGGCAGTCTCCATTGACAGGTAGCCTGGGTCATTCGTGCAGCGTCGCCGGTTCGGGTGACGGCTGCCGTTGGTGGAACGACCTGTACCTACTCGAACGCAAAGGACGAGCAGTTGAAGCTTCGTAAGACTGGACGCATCGCCATCGCTGGCTTGGCCGTCGTCGCCGCACTCGGCATGACCGCCTGCAGCGATGACAAAGACAGCAAGCCGGCCGCGAAGACCAGTACCAGCGCCAAGGCCTCGGCCGGCGCGAGCTCGATCACCAATCTGCCGCCGGTCCCCTCCGTCGCCGAACTGAACACGCAGCTGCAGCGTGCGCTCGATCCGTCGGTGCCGAATGCGGACAAGCTCGACGGCGTGCAGGGCGCGGAGGCCGATCCGGAACTGCCGAACCGCCTCGCCGAGGCCGCCAAGAGCGCAAACATCAATGTGACGGTCACCGATGTGACCAGCTTCGGCGACAGCGTCAATGCCAAGGCCAAGGTCGTGCTCAACGGCCAGGAGAACATCGTCGACGTGCCGTTCGTCGCCGAGGACGGCAAGTGGAAGATCCAGAAGTCCTGGGCCTGCACCATGCTGACCAACCTCGGCCAGCAGTCGGCGGCCTGCGGCTGAGTTGATTCCGTAGCGACTGCTTGCAGGTCGCTCGAAAGGGCCAGCAGCGATTGCTTGCAGGTCGCTCGAAAGGGCCAGTTGTCACGGCCGACCCGGTGTCGGCCGCGGCAACTGTGCACTTGCTGTGAATCAATGCCGCACGCCGGCAAGAACTTTCCTTTGAAATAGCTACCGTTAGGATCAGGCCTCGTGGCTGACACGATGGTGTGGGCGGGGCAGCCGTCCGTCGAGGAATCCGAACTCGGGACGGCGCAATCGACGACACGGCGGGGTTGGGCCGGGCCGATCGCGCTGTTCGCGGGTCTGTTGGGCGCCTTGTTCGCCGTGGCCGTGCCACTGCTGCCGGTTCGGGTTGACGCGGCGACGCTGACCTGGCCGCAGGCGGGTTCGGCGCGCAGCATCGAGGCGCCGCTGATCTCCTATGCGCCACTGACTTTTGACGTCACTCTGCCGTGTACGGCGATCAACCAGCTCAGTGCGAACGGCGGCACCCTCGCGGCGACCGGACCCAATGGCGCGCCCGATCTCGAGCGCTACGGATTCGTCGCCCGCGTGCAGGCCGGAGCCGATATGCCGGCGCGGCTGGATGTGGTGCTGCGCAATCAGGCGTTGCTCAGTGTGCCGGTGGCCGAACTGGTTCCGGGCTGTGAGCTCACCGTGCACGCCGATAACACCAGCGCGACCGCCACGCTGATCGGATTCGAGGCACCCGGATTCCCGGTGGTGCTCAACGGCGACTACCGGCCGCAGATGGTGGGTGTCTTCAGTGATCTGGCCGCCGCCGATGGGGCGCGCGTCACTGCTGAACTCGACACCAGGTTCTCCTCGACGCCCACTCCGGCCAAGCGCGCGGCGATCTGGCTCGCGGTGCTGTGCACGATGATCGCCCTGGTCGCGCTGTATCGACTCGATCGGCTGGACGGTCGCCGGGTGCACCGCTTCCTGCCGCAGCGCTGGTGGACGTTCTCGCTGCTCGATGCGGTGGTGCTGGGCACCATGGTGGTCTGGTACTTCATCGGGTCGACCACCTCCGATGACGGCTATCAGTTCGGGATGGCCCGTGCGTCGGGTGTCGCGGGCTATATGGCCAACTACTTCGCCTACTTCGGCGTGCCCGAAAATCCGGTCGGCACACCGTATTACGACCTGATCCGGATCATGGCGGAGGTCGACACCGCCAGTCCCTGGGTGCGGCTGCCCGCGCTGTGCTGCGGTGTGTTGATGTGGCTGCTACTCAGCCGCGAGGTGGCACCGCGACTCGGGGTCGCGGTGCGGCGCAACCGTGTTGCGATGTGGACCGGTGCGCTGGGCTTCCTGACCATCTGGTTGGCCTATGACAACGGGCTGCGTCCGGAACCACCGGTCGCGCTGGGACTTCTGCTCACCTGGTGTCTGGTCGAGCGTGCCATTGCCACCCGCCGGTTGTTGCCCGCCGGATTCGCGATATTGGTCGCCGCCTTCACCTGCACGGCTGGGCCGTCGGGTGTCATCTGTATCGCGGCGCTGCTGGCAGGCATGCGGCCGGTCGCGCGAATCATCATGGACCGCACCGGAACTCGCGGAACATTGGGTGCCCGCATGGTCGGCTATGCGGTGCTGCTCGCCCCGCTGCTGGCCGCCGGAACCGTGGCGCTGGCGATCATGTTCGCCGATCAGCCAATAGCGGCCATGTTCGAGATGAAGCGAATTCACCACATCGTCGGCCCGGATGTCGAGTGGTTCAACGACTATCTGCGCTATCAGTACCTCTTCCAAGGCGAGACCGATGGCTCCGTCGGCCGCCGGATCGGTGTGCTCGCAATGTTCGCGGGGCTCATCGTGTGTGTCATCGTCCTGCTGCGCAAGGGCGGTCGGATTCCACTGCTGGCCGCGGGGCCGACCCGGCGCATTCTCGGTGTCACGGTCGGCGCGCTGCTGCTGATCATGGTCACGCCGACCAAGTGGACCCACCACTTCGGTGTGTATGCGGGCGTGGCCGGTGCCGTCGCCATGGTGACCGCGATGGCGGTGGCCCCAAGGGTTTTGCGGGCGCCGCGTTACCGTGCGCTGTTCGCCGCGATGGTCGCGTTCTTGCTCGCACTTGTGTTCTCCGGCCCCAACAAGTGGTGGTACGTCTCGTCCTACGGCATTCCGTGGTGGGACAAGCCGCCGGTGGTCGCCGGTGTCGAGCTCAACAAGCTGTTCCTGCTCGCCGCTGCCGCATTGCTCGCCGTGGCCGCGTGGTGGCATGTGCGGGCACCGGAACCCGGTACCCCGCATCGGGTTTCGCGTCTCGCGTGGCGGGTGTCGGTGCTGCCGCCGCTGACCATCGCGCTGGCGCTACTCGTGGTCTGGGATGTCGGCTCTTTCGCCAAGGCCGCCGTGGCCCAGGGCCCGGCATTTTCGTTGGCGCGCTCGAATATCGAGGCGCTGACCGGGAAGACGGCGGGTCTGGCCGGTCATGTGCTGGTGGAGACCGATCCGAATGCCGGCATGCTGCGCCCGCTGACCGGCGATGCGGTGAGCACACTTTCGGGCACCGGAACCGGATTCACCGGGTCGGGTGTGGCCGCCGATCTGCGCCCCGACGACGATTCGAGTCCGACCGGCAGTATCGCCGACGCGCTCAGCAGTAAGTCCGCCTCGGAGAACACCGCCGGAACCGCAACCGCCGCACTGCCTTTCGGACTGAACCCAGCGACAACCCCGGTGCTCGGCAGCTACGGCTCCGGCGATGCCGGGCCCGCCGATCTGACCACCGGCTGGTATCGACTTCCGGACTCCGGTGACCGCCACGGCATTATCGCGCTGACCGCGGCGGGCCGGATCCGCTCGGTCGACGCCGACGGTATCGTCACCCCGGGGCAGACCCTCGAAATCGAATACGGTGCAACCGATTCCGCGATCACCGCGCAGCCGATGGGCAAGGTCACCCCGATCGATATCGGACCGGCGCCGTCCTGGCGCAATCTGCGTGTACCGTTCAGCGAAATCCCGACCGGCGCGGACGTTATCCGCATCGTCGCCGTCGACCGCGACCGCAATCCCAAGCAGTGGCTGGCCGTCACCCCGCCCCGGCTGCCGCAGACCAGAACGCTGGACGATGTTGTCGGATCACAGGTCCCGGTCCTCACCGACTGGATGGTCGGCCTGCAATTCCCGCACCAGCGCCCCTATGACCACCACGACAATATCGCCGAGGTCCCGGCCTACCGCATCCTCCCGGACCGCCCGGGTGCCGAAATCACCACCCTCTGGCAAAGCCACGACGGCGGCGGCCCGCTCGGCTGGTCCAATATGCTCCTGCGCCCCCGCACCCTGGCCACCTACCTCGACCAGGACTGGCGACGGGACTGGGGTGAACTCCAACAACTGGTGCGCATCGACCCCGAGGCCGACCGTGCCAAACCGGAGATCACCCAACAGGACCACTCCGGCCTCTGGACTCCGGGCCATATCAATACGTCGTACTAGCGGTTGCTGCTGTCGGTCGCTATGCGGGTGGCCCAAGGCGGTCAGGTATCGCGGCGGTCAGGCTCGGGTAGCCGTGCCGGGGTTCGCGCGCCAGGGGTCGGTGCTGGTCGTGGCGCCCAGCGGGTGCCGAGGAGTCCGCCCCGCGATGGCTGCGGTGGTATCGGTGTCGCCGCCCGCGCGGACACAGAGTTCGAGGCGCGGCAGATGGTCCGGGCCGAAACCTGACGCCGCCTACGGTTTTTCGCGGCCGATGTACGCGAGGACAAGGGCAGGTCCGTCCTGTCGATATCGACAGGCGATCGCGGACACAACTGTGCCCCTACGAAGCCATGGCGGGGAAGGGGAGGTCAGCGGCTGGCTGCCGAATTTGCGGGTTCGGGCTGCGCGGTCTTGGTGCGCCGCCGGCCACGCACCAGCGCGTCGGCGGTGAAAATCGCCAGCGCTGCCCAGATGAGCGCGAAACCGGCCCACCGCGACGCGGGCATCGGCTCATGCGCGACGGCCACACCCCAGGCCATCTGCAGCGCGGGGGTGAGGTATTGCAGCAGCCCCATGGTCGAGAGCGGAACTCGTTGCGCGGCAATGGCGAACAGCAGCAGCGGCAACAGCGTGACCGGACCGGTCGAGACCATCAGTCCGGAATGTGCGATGCCACTGGCGAATTCGCTGCGTCCGGTCACCGTGCAGACAATCACGAACGCCAGTGCGAACGGTGCGGCGACCAGACCCTCCGCCGCGATTCCGTGCAGCGCGTCCAGCGGAATCACCTTCTTCACCAGCCCATAGGTGGCGAATGAACAGGCCAGTGCCAGTGCGATGAGCGGCGGTCGGCCGTAGTCGAAGGTGAGCACGGCGACCGCAACCGCACCCAGCCCGAGTGCCGCCCACTGCGCCCTGGCCAACCGCTCACGGAAGATCAGTACGCCGAAGGCCACCGTCACCAGCGGATTGATGAAGTACCCGAGTGCGCATTCCACCACATGCCCGGAAGTGACCCCGTAGACGTACACGCCCCAGTTGATCGATAGCGCCGCGCTGGCCACCGCCGCCATCCGCCAGGTCCGCGGGGCGACTCCGCGCAACCCACCGAGCTGCCCTGTGATCGCCAGCACGACGAGCACCAGCACCAATGTCCACAGAATCCGCTGTGCCACCACCTCGGCCGGATCGGCGAAGGCCAGCAACCCGAAGTACGCCGGAAACAGCCCCCAAATCAGAAATGCACCTGTACCAAATACAACACCTGGGACCGCCCTGCTCTGCACCCTCCGACGATAGTTCTCGGTAGCCTGGCGGTCATGTCGATTACCGTGCCCCATACGGCCGTCGCCGGGCTGACCGCTGCGGAGGTCGAGCAACGTCGCCGCGACGGGCTGACCAATGACGTGCCGGACCGGGCGAGCCGATCCGTACGCGACATCGTGCGCGCCAATATCTTCACCCGGATCAACGCCATCCTCGGTGTGTTGTTCATCCTGGTGCTGGCGACCGGCTCGATTATCGACGGCATGTTCGGACTGCTGATCATCGCCAATAGCGCGGTCGGCATCATCCAGGAGGTCCGGGCCAAGCGCACGCTGGACCAGTTGGCGATTGTCAGCCAGGCCAAGCCGACCGTGCGCCGCGACGGGCAGTCGCTCGCGGTGGCGCCGAAGGAGGTCGTCCTCGACGATCTGATCGAACTCGGCCCCGGCGACCAGATCGTCGTCGACGGCACGGTTGAGGAGTCCGCCCTGCTCGAGGTCGACGAATCGCTGCTCACCGGTGAGGCCGATCAGGTGGACAAGCCGATCGGCGCGGCGGTGATGTCGGGCAGCTACGTCGTCTCCGGATCCGGCGCCTATCGTGCGACGAAGGTCGGTAAGGACGCCTACGCCGCCAAGCTGGCCGAAGAGGCGAGCAAGTTCTCACTGGTGAAGTCCGAATTGCGTAGCGGTATCGACACCATCCTCCGGGTCATCACCTATCTGTTGATCCCGGCGGGGCTGCTGAGCATCTACAACCAGTTGGTCTCCAGTAAGGAATCTTGGCGGCCCGCGGTCACTGGCATGGTCGCGGCGCTGGTGCCGATGGTGCCCGAGGGCCTGGTGCTGATGACTTCGGTCGCCTTCGCGGTCGGTGTGGTGCGGCTCGGCCGGCGTAAATGCCTGGTGCAGGAGTTACCCGCCATCGAGGGGCTGGCTCGCGTCGATGTGGTGTGCGCGGATAAGACCGGCACCCTCACCGAGAACGGGATGCGCCTGTCGGACATCAAGACGCTCGGCACGTTCGACGACGCCGAGGTGCGACGGGCCTTGGCCGCCATGGCCGCCGACGATCCGCGCCCCAATGCGAGCGTGCAGGCCATCGGCGAAGAACTCACCGATAAGCCGGATTGGCAGTACACCGCGGTCGCGCCGTTCTCCTCGGCGAAGAAGTGGAGCGGATTCTCCTACGGCGGGCACGGCGACTGGCTGCTGGGCGCGCCCGATGTGCTGCTCGACCCGAGTTCCGAAGATGCCCGCGTCGCAGAGGAACTCGGCTCCTCGGGTCTGCGCATTCTGCTGCTCGCGCGCAGCGACCGTCCGGTCGACGCCGCCGACGCACCGGGCACCGTCGAACCCGCGGCCCTGGTCGTACTCGAGCAGAAGGTGCGCCCCGATGCGCGCGAAACCCTCGATTACTTTGCCAGCCAGCAGGTTTCGATCAAGGTGATCTCCGGCGACAATGCCGTCTCGGTCGGTGCGGTGGCCTCCTCACTCGATCTGAGCGGCAGCGATCACCCGGTCGACGCCCGCGAGTTGCCCGCAGATCGTGCCGCACTCGCCGATGTGCTGGAGCGTGAGACCACCTTCGGTCGGGTGCGTCCGGACCAGAAGCGAGCCATGGTGGGCGCCTTGCAATCTCGCGGCCACACCGTCGCCATGACCGGTGACGGCGTGAACGACGTACTGGCGCTGAAGGATTCCGATATCGGTGTGGCCATGGGTTCGGGCAGTCCGGCCACCCGGGCGGTGGCTCAGATCGTGTTGCTGGACAACAAATTCGCCACCTTGCCGTATGTGGTCGGCGAAGGTCGCCGGGTGATCGGCAATATCGAGCGCGTCTCGAATCTGTTCCTCACCAAGACCGTGTATTCGGTGGTGCTCGCCTTCTTGGTCGGTATCGCCGGTATCGGTTCGCAGATCTTCGACTACGAATCGCTCGGATATCCGTTCCTGCCAAGGCATGTCACGATCGCGGCCTGGTTCACCATCGGCATCCCGGCGTTCATTCTCTCGCTGGCTCCGAACAATGAACGTGCCCGTTCCGGATTCGTGTCGCGGGTCATGCGTTTGGCGATTCCGTCCGGTGTGGTGATCGGCGTCGCCACCTTCGTTGCCTACCTGATCGCCCACGCTGGGACGTATGACACCCTGGAGCAGCAGAAGGAGCAGACGGGTACCACCGCGCTCATCACCCTGATCATGATCGCGGTGTGGGTGCTGGCCATCGTGGCCCGGCCGTATGTGTGGTGGAAGGTGGTGCTCATCGGCGCCTCGATCCTCGCCTATGTGCTGTTGTTCACAATCCCGTTCACCAGGCATTTCTTCAAACTCGATCCCTCGAATATGGGGCTCACCGTCGCCGCGTTCATCTGCGGCGCCGTCGGCATCGTGCTCGTCGAGGCTGCCTGGTGGATCGCGGCCGCAGCTCGAGGCGAGAAGCACACGCTACTTCCGAGCTCACCGGGCGGGGGCGCCTGAACCGCTGGACGCCTGACCCGTCGCGCCGCGAGATACCTTGTGCGAAGCGATCATTCAGGGTTGGAGTACCTTCTCGACTATGGAGGTATTGCTGCATCAGATCGACGCGTTCGCCGACGCACCGTTCTCGGGCAACCCGGCGGCGGTCATGCCGCTGTCGGTGTGGTTGCCGGACGAGCTGTTGCAACATCTGGCCGAGGAGAACAACCTCGCCGAGACCGCCTTCTACACCTCGCAATTACCCGTCGAGGCCGGCGGTCCACCCGGCGAGTGGCCCGCCGTCCACCTGCGCTGGTTCACCCCGACCAGGGAGGTCGAGATGTGCGGCCACGCCACCATGGCGACGGCCGCGCAGATTCTCGAGGACATCCATCCCGGCGAAGACCGGGTGAGTTTCTTCACGCGCAGCGGCTGGCTGCACGTCGACCGCACCGATGACGACGAATACGTACTCGACCTACCCGCGCTGGAATCCAGGGAGGTCACACCCGATCCCGCGCTGGTGGATGCCCTCGGTGTGCGCGCGGTGCGCGCCTACACCGGATTCGACGAGGTGATCGTGGTTGGTTCCGAGCGCGAGGTGCGCGACGCGCTGCCGAATTTCGCCGCCTTCCCGCCGCTCGCCTTCGATGCGGTGATCACCGCGCCCGGCGATACCGTGGACTTCGTCTCCCGGGTCTTCGGCCCGGATCTCGGCGTGGTCGAGGATCCGGTCACGGGGTCGGCACATGCACAGCTGGTTCCGTTGTGGAGCCGCGAATTCGGCCGGTCCGAACTCAGCGCCCGTCAGCTATCGCGGCGCGGCGGCAGGCTGCGCTGTGAACTCGCCGGCGACCGGGTACTGCTCATCGGCCGCTGCCGCCGGTACCTGGATGGTGTTGTGACACTGCCGGATTGACCAGCTCGGTGCCGGGGCTACGGATCCGGGACGGGACCGTCATCGGTACCCGGCAGCGCGAGGTCCTGGTACTCCGGCAGTAATGGAACGATGGCGAAAGTGGTGGCGACCGCGTCGGCTGGCAGGGCCTGTACGGCGCGGATTCCGTTCTGGGCGGTGAGATTTCGCAGTTGCGGGAGCAGGCCGCGGACCACGAGGCCGACGGTGCATGCGCAACCGGCGCGCAGCCGAGCCGCCGACACCGTATTGATGCGGTTGGCGCGATCATCGGCCGCGGGCTGCGCCAGCAGTTGCCAGGCGGCATTATCGGCAGACGCCACGGCTACCGCATTTCCCGCGGGCAGTTGAACCGTGACGATCGGGGTGCGCACCCGCGGGATCGACACATGGTGGCTTGCCGCGGCAATGCGCAGGCCGCCACTGTGTGCCGGAATCTGGCCCGGGGTAAGGGGTTCGGTGAACGAGACCAGCGCCCAGTGCTCGTCGTTATTCGAACCGGACAGCGAATCCTGTGCCCGCGCAAGATAATCCGCGACCGGCTCACCGCGTTCCGGCCCGAGCCGGTCGGTCGAAATGCCGGACGGTCGTGGGGGATTGAGCACCCCGAGCACCACGATCAGCACCATGAAACCGACGGCCCCGACGGCAATGGCAATGCGGCGCAATGTTTCAGGCATTACGCAACACGTCGAGCGCGTGCGTCAGATCGTCCGGATACTCGCTGGTGATCTCCAGATACCGGCCGTCGGCCGGGTGGTTGAACCCCAGCGAACGCGCATGCAGCCACTGCCGTTCCAGCCCCAGCCGCTCGGCCAGCCGCGGATCCGCACCATAGGTGAGGTCCCCGCAGCAGGGGTGTCGAATCGCGGAGAAATGCACCCGGATCTGGTGGGTGCGCCCGGTTTCCAGATGAATATCGAGCAGGCTGGCGGCCTGGAACGCCTCGACGGTGTCGTAGTGGGTAATGCTCGGGCGTCCGTCCGCGGTGACCGCGAACTTCCAGGCATCGCCGCGTGCCCGGCCGATCGGCGCATCGATCGTGCCGCTGCTCGGATCCGGATGTCCCTGTACCAGCGCGTGATAGCGCTTATCGATGGTGCGCTGCTTGAAGGCCCGCTTGAGCATCGTGTACGCGTGTTCGGACTGTGCGACGACCATGACTCCGGAGGTACCGACATCGAGCCGGTGCACAATGCCCTGCCGCTCGTGCGCACCCGAGGTCGAGATGCGATAGCCCGCCGCGGCCAGGCCGCCGACCACCGTCGGCCCGGTCCAACCGACGCCGGTATGCGCCGCGACGCCGACCGGCTTGTCGACCGCCACGATGTCATCGTCGGCGTAGAGGATCTTCATACCCTCGACCGGCTCCGGCTCGATGGTGAGCTCGCGCTTCGGTTCCGGGAACTCGACCTCGAGCCAGGCGCCCGCCACGAGCCGATCCGATTTCCCCGCGGCGGCGCCGTCGAGCTGCACCGAACCCTCCTCGGCCAGCGCGGCGACAGCGGTGCGGGACAGGCCGAGCAGTCGGGCCAGTCCGGCGTCGACGCGCATGCCGTCGAGTCCGTCGGGTACCGGCATGGTCCGCGTTTCCCTCATGCCGCATTCCCCTTGCTCGCCGTACCGTTCGCACCGTTGTCCGAGGGCTTGTCGGGCTCCGCGGCGGTTTCGGTGTCTGTTTCTTCGGTGTGGCCGTGTCCGGTGCGCGTGCCATCGGGTTCGAAACCGAAGACCGTCAACACCACCAGCAGGATCGCGCCGCAGACGATCGAGGAGTCGGCCAGATTGAATACCGGCCACCAGCCGATGGCGATGAAATCCACCACATGTCCCTGCAGCGGCCCGGGCGCACGGAACAATCGGTCGACCAGATTGCCGAGCGCGCCGCCGAGCACCATACCGAGCCCGATCGCCCACCACAGCGAGCGCAGCGTGCGGCCGATACGGATCACCCCGATCACCACCGCCGAGGCGACCAGGGTCAGCAGCCAGGTCATGCCGGTGGCCATGGAGAACGCCGCGCCCGGGTTGCGTACCAGCGACAACCGCGCGAAATCGCCGATGATCGGCACCGGGTGGCCCGGGGTCAGCTCGGCCACGATGATGGTCTTGGTGAGCAGGTCCAGGCCGAGCAGTACCACGGCGATGATCAGCAGCGCGCGTAGCCGCAGCGGTGCGGCCGACTTCGCCGGATCGGTGGTTCGGATTCGATTTTCTGCGTCGTCGCCGGGTGGTACGGCGTTCTCGGCGGGGTTGTCCTCGGGCGGCCGGTCGTCACTCACGCCGACCATCATCTCTCGAGCAACGACATGCGCTACGCACGCGGTCACCTGCATGTCCCAGCTGACACTCAGGAAGCGGTCGTACTCTGATGCTCGTGACGGTGTTGTCTTCCCCCCACACACCCCGAATCGCGCGCTCGGGTGTGCTGCTGATGGTGCTCGCGGTCGGATTGTCCGCGTTCGGTGTCGGCTGTAGTGACGGTGCCGAGTCGCGCGTCGAGTCCGACGGCACCGAGCCGGTCGGCATCGGCAAGGAAGTGACCGTGCCGATTTCGGCCGCGGTCGCCACGGTCATCTCCGCGGGTGAGGAGCCGCGATCGCTGCTGCGTCCCGACTATCCGCCGGGCACGATGCAACAGGTGACGCTGCGTACCGAGCACCACATCGAGCAGCAGATCAATGATCAGCCGCCGAGTGACTTCTCCACGCCCGCTTTGACGATTCCGATGACAGCGCAGACCGCCGGCGACGGTGTCGAGCTGACTCTCGGCACCATCTCTACACCGGATCCGGCGCTGGCCAAGGCGCTCACCGCCGCCGACGGTTCGCGCGCCGGATTCGATATGAGCGAACTCGGTGGGATCACCGCGCTGCGCCTCGCCCCGGCACCGGATACTTCCAATACCGCCCGCGCGGCCTTGGAACAGGCCTTCTACCAGGCGGTCTACCGTTCGATCACTTTCCCGGATCAACCGGTCGGTGAGGGTGCGGTGTGGACGGTGCGGCAGGAGGTCGACGGTGGCGTCGCACTGGATCAGGTGACCACCGCGACGCTGACCAAGCGCGAGGGCGACCGGCTGACCATCGAACTCGACGTGACCCAGAAGCCGAAGTCGCCGGTGTGGTCGTTGCCCAATGATGCGGGCACCCTCGACATCAAGGATTACGTCATGCAGGGCTCGGGCACGATCACCGTCGACCTGGGCCTGCCGCTGCCGGTCGCGGGCTCCATCACCGTCGGCGGACATCAGGCCTACCGCGACCCGCGCAGCGCGAGCATGCTGCAGCAGACGATCAACACGCAGGTGACCTGGAACGAATGAGTCCGTAGCGGATTGTGCCGATCAGGCATGTCGCACTCGGGTGGGGAATAGGCTCGCACCTGTCCGACAAACGCCTCGATCGGAGGTATCCCATGTCCGATGTGAAACCGATCCCCGAGGGTTATCCGGTCGTCTCGCCCGGATTGGCAATCGATGGGGCTGCCGCCGCCATCGACTTCTACAAGAATATTTTCGGCGCATCGGAGCGGATGCGCACGCCGGGACCGGGCGGCAAGATCGCGCACTGCGAACTCACTTTCGGCAATTCGCTCATCATGGTCGGCGATCCGGCCCCTGATATGGATTTCCTCGACCCGAAGACGGTCGGCGGCACGCCGGTCAATCTCTATGTCTATGTCGAGGATGCCGATGCCGCCTTCAGTGCCGCCCTCGCCGCGGGTGCCAAGGAGCTGACCCCCATGACCACCCAGTTCTACGGTGATCGCAGCGGTGCGTTCGAGGATCCGTGGGGCCACCGGTGGACCGTCGCCACACACGTCGAGGATGTGCCGCCGGATGAGATGGACCGGCGGATGGCCGAATTGTTCGGCGGGGCCTGAGCGTTCGTGGGGTATGAGCCGCATGGTCGCAGTGCCGCGCGGTCGATTGTTCGCGGTTTCGGGTGGGCTAACCCGCGACGATCGAGTCACCCTCGACGTGCACGGGCTGCTGCGGGAGCGGCTGGGTGGCCGGGCCGTTCACGACCGAACCGGCGAGGCCGAATTTGCTGCCGTGGCAGGCACAGTTGATGGTGCCGCCGGAAACCGACGCGACCTTGCAACCCGCGTGTGTGCGGGTGGAGGACAGGCCGACGAATGAGCCGACATTCGGCTGAGTGACCACCACATCACCCTTGATCACACCACCGCCGACCGGCACTTCCGAGGTCGAGGCGATGGTATTCGGCTGTCCAGCGGCCTTGGGTGGTTCGGCCGCGGTGGCGTTGTCCTCGCCGTAGGTGGTGCACGCGGTCAGCGTGGCCACAGTGGCCGCCGCACCGGCGCCGGCGACTACCACGCTGCGACGTGTCGGTTCTTACCGCCGGGTTAGTGCGGCAGAGCTGTCAGTAGGAGAAATTCGTCCTGCCTGGCGGTACGGGGCTTGTTGTCGACCGTGCTGTGTCAGCAGTCGAGCCGGGGTGTGGTGATGGCGGCGGCCAGGTCTCTGGCTTGTGCCGGAGCCAACTCGGTGCCTGCCGTATGGGCGGTGATGAAGGCCGAATCACCCAGTATGGTGCGGACTTTGATGGTCGGGCGATCTATGTCGGGGCGTTCGGCGGGCAGGAGTGGGATGCCGTTGGCTATGCGAACGGCCTCGGCCGTTCCCAAAAGGGTTGCGGCGGTTTCATATTCGCCGAGCTCGGCGGCCACGGCGGCCAAGGCCGCAATGGCGAAGGTGGTGTCGCGTGGTGCGGCGATACGTTGGGCACCGTCGAGGGCGGCCAGATGCAGGGCGAGGGCGGCGGCCGGGTCGCGAGGTTCGAGGACGTAGCCGAGTTCGACCTGGAGCATGGGCAGGAACAGAGGTGTTTCGTCGCCGTCGGACGGGGTGAGCTCCAGCAGTTCGCGCAGGATGCGTTCGGCGGCCTCGGATCGGCCGTCGCGTCGGGCGGTAAAGGCGGCGACGACGGCTGCGAACAGGCGGCCGGGGGCGTAGCCGTGCTCGGCGGCGACGCGCTGCGCTTGATCGGCGAGGACGGTGGCGCGGTCGAATTCGGTCTGCTGCATACAGATCCAGCCGAGCCAACACAGATGGGTACAGACCTGGCCCCACAATTCCAACTCCCGGGCCAAACCGAGTGCGTCGCTGTGGATTTCCATCGCACCGATCAGGTCGCCGGTCAATTCGGCGAGACCACCGAGCCATTCGGCCGCCTGCAGCCGACCCCAGCGGTCATCGATTTCGGCGAATATCCGCCGGGCGGCGCGCGCGTGCTCTCCCAGCGCGGACAAGTCGACTCGACTATGCGCCGCCTTGGCCAGCGCCACATGCGCGGTGGCGACGGCCCAGCGATCGCCGAGTTGCTCGCCGCCCAGGAGCGCCTGTTGGATGACCGCCTCCAGTTCGGGGAGGTCACCGGATTCCAAGGCGGAGAACGCGAGGAACAGTACCGCTCGCGCCCGCCCCGCCGGATTGTCGACGCTATCGAAGGCAGTGAGCACCTCGGCCCGCCGCGCCGCGCCATCGGCGAACTCGCCCTGCTGAAACGCGAACCCGAGGTCCCATGCCAGCGCCCGCGCACGCAATTCCGCCGAACTGCGCTGGCCGGAACCGGTCAACGCCAGTGCGGCGGCGAGCCAGCGTCGCGCTTCGCCGAATCGGCCGCGCAGGAGCCAGTACCACGCGAGAGCGTTGACCATGCGCAGGGCATGTTCCACATCCGCCGCGCGCAGGAATCCATCCAGTGCGGTGCGCAGATTCGCGCTCTCGCTGTCGAGTCGGCGTAGCCAGCGCCGCTGGTCCGCGCCGTAGAGTTCGGGTTCGGCCTGCTCGGCGAGGTGCAGATAGTACAGGTGGTGAGCGCGGCACACCGCCTCGAGTTCGCCCGCCTCCACCAGTCGGTCCACACTGAAGGCCGCCACCGATTCCAGTAGCCGGTACCGCCGTCCGGACGCGTGCACCAGTGAGCGGTCCACCAACCGTGCGACCACATCGGCGATCGTGGCCGGAATTATGCCACCAGTGGTGACCGCTGCGGTGGCGTGACGGCCATGCGAGGCGGCCGTTGGGTTTGCGGCACAAACGGTTTCGGCGGCATCGAGGGTGCATCCGCCCGCATGCACTGCCAATCGGCGCAGCACCGTGCGTTCGGTGTCGTCGAGCAGCCCCCAGCTCCAGTCGATCATGGCGGTGAGCGTCTGTTGTCGCGGCGGGGCACCGCGATGACCGGTGGCCAGCAGGCGGAAGCGGTCGTCGAGCCGGGCCACCATTTCGTGTACGCCGAGTGCACGGACTCGGGTTGCCGCCAGCTCCATAGCTAGTGGGATGCCGTCGAGTCGACGGCACAGGGTGGCAACCGATTCGGCGGTATCGGCGTCGAGGGTGAAATCGCGGTCGCTCGCGCGGGCGCGGGCGACGAAAAGCTGGACGGCACTGAATTTTTCGAGTTCGGAGAGCTCAACGTCGGCTGCGGGCACGGTCAATGGCTCGACCGCGACGATATCTTCGCCGGGCAGCCGCAACTGTTCGCGGCTGGTCGCCAGGATGTGCAGCTTCGGTGCCGCGCCGAGTAGCAGTTCGGCGAGGTCGGCCGCGTGGTCGACGACGTGTTCGCAATTGTCCAGGACAAGTAGCAGTTCCTGATCGGCCAATACCTCGCACAGCAGGTCCGTCGGATCGGCGCCGTCGGTGGCGCGAATACCGAGCACCTGCGATACCGCCTCGGCCAGCCAGGAGGTGGCGTCGGTCGAGGTCGGCTGCAATGGTGCGAGCTCGATCAGCCAAGTGCCATGTGGGAAGCGCTCTTTCAGCGCCGCGGCGGTCGTGAGCGCCAGGCGGGTTTTACCGACGCCGCCCGGTCCGGTCAGCGTCACCAGCCTGGTCTGGGATACCGCATCGCGCAGCCGCGCCACATCCTCGTCGCGTCCGATCAATGCGGTGCGCTGGGCCGGAATATTGGAGTTGCGCCGCCGGATCACCTGCTCTGGTCGCGGCGCGGCGATCTCCAGCTCTTGGCCGAGGATCGAGCGCTGCAGCGCAACGAGCTCCGGACTCGGATCCAGACCGAGTTCATCATCGAGATGGCGGCGCAGATCCTCGTAGCTCGCCAGTGCCTCGGCCTGACGTCCGGCGCCGTACAGTGCGCGCAATAGCGCGGCCCGAAGTCGTTCGCGCAGTGGATGTTCGTGCACGAAGACCGTGAGATCGCCCGCGACCTCTCGATATTCCCCCAGCGAAAGCCGCGCCTCGGCCAACTCCTCGACCGCGACCAGACGCTGCTCCTCGAGCTGTGCGATAACGGGTTTGGCGAATTCGGCGTCACGGAAATCGGCGAACGCTGGTCCACGCCACAACCCCAGCGCCTCGGTGAGCGCCGCCACGCGGGCGGCCGTATCGGTGGCGGCACGCGCCGTGGCGATCAGCGAGCGAAACCGCAGTGCGTCCACCTCGGCACTGGCCAGCCGGTACCCGGGCGGCGGTGACACCACCAGATCGCGCCCGCCGGGTTCGGCATCCGCGAGCGCCCTGCGCAACTGTGACGCCTTCGCGGCCAGCGTGCCCGCCGGATTGCCCGGTGGATCCTCGGCCCAGATGTCGTCGACGAGCCGGTCCGCCGACACCGGCCCACCACCCGCGACCAGCAGATCCGCCAGCAGTGCACGCACCTTCGCGCCGGGAATCGGCACCACGGTGCCGGTATCGGTCCACACCGTCAACGGACCGAGCACACCAAAACGCATGTGCGCAGCTTAGCGGGGGGCCGGTGACCGGAATCGGACCGTAAAAAAACCGGAAGCCCATGCGCCCAGAGTTGGTGACAACGCAGCAACACCGACCAAGGAGCCCGATATGAAACTCACCACCGCGATCACCACCACCATCGCAGCCACCGTCGCCGCATTGCTCACCGGCTGCGGATCCGATACCGCGAACGCCCCGGCCCCGGGCGCCTATGCCGACGTCAACGGCCTGCACATGTACTACGAGGTGCACGGCCCCGCAACCGATCAGCCCCCACTCGTCCTGCTGCACGGCGCCCTCTCCGGCATCGGGACCGATTTCGGCCAGCTGATTCCGGAATTGTCCAAGACCCGCCGTGTCATCGCGGTCGAACAGCAGGCGCACGGCCACACCGCTGATATCGACCGCCCACTGCGCTACGAACAGATGGCCGAGGACACTGTCGCTCTGCTGCACAGCATCGGTGTGCGGCAGGCTGATATCTTCGGCTACAGCATGGGCGGCGGCGTCGCACTGCAGATCGCGCTCACCCATCCGGACCTGGTGCGCAAGCAGATCATCGCCGCGGCCAGCCTTGATGTGAACGGCGTGAAACCCGGTCTGATGGCAGACATCGCCGAAATGCAGCCCGAAATGCTGTACGGCACATCGTTCCATAACGACTACATCGCGAATGCGCCTCGCCCCGAAGACTTCCCGCGCTTGGTCGCCAAGGTCGGCGAACAGGACAAGAACGCGACCCCGACCTTCCCGGTCGAGGCCGTCCGCCGGATCACCGCACCGACCTTGACGATGGTCGGTGACGCCGACATCATCCGGCCCGAGCATGCCGTCGAAATGTTCCGCGTCTTCGGCGGCGGCGCGATGGGTGACACCCCGGCGGGTTTGCCGAACGCACAACTGGCCATCCTGCCCGGCACCTCGCATATCACCCTGGTCCACCGCCCCGACCTGCTGCTGTCGATCATTCCGGCATTCCTCGACGCACCGATCAAGGCCGCACAGTGACCGAGCACTCGATCGAGGCGCTACCTTGTGCGCAGTCCGAGGTAGCGCGGCAGCGCCTGCGCATCGCGATGATCATCGGCAGCACGCGGTCCGGCCGCTTCGGCCCGACCGTCGCCGACTGGCTGGCGGGCCGTGTCCAGCGTCGCCGTGATCTCGACCTGGACACCATCGACCTCGCCGGCGCCGGGCTGCCCGATGAGCTGGCCGATCATGACGATCCGACTCCCGCACCGGTGCGCGAAATCGGGCAGCGCCTGGCCGCCGCCGACGCCTTCATCGTCATCACGCCCGAGTACAACGGCAGCTTCCCGGCCGCGCTGAAGAACGCGATCGACTGGTTCGATGCGGAATGGGCGGCCAAACCGGTCACCGTCGTCAGCTACGGCCACGACTCTGACGGCAGCCGCGCCACCGCTCAACTGCGGCAGATATTCGCAGAACTCAATGCCGTCCCGATCCGCCGTACGGTTGCGGTCGCGCGGGCCTGGCAGCGCTTCGGCGCCGACGGTAGTTGGCCCCGTCGCGACCCCGAACTCGAAGCGGCAGTGTGCGCTGCGTTGGATCAAATCACCTGGTGGGCAACGGCTTTGCGGGCAGCCCGTGCGCGGGGCGACTTCGTCGCCTAACAGGCATGATGCGGTGCGGTCATCCGGTGGGCGAGCAGAAAACGCATCAGGTTGCGCTGGACCTCGATGCCCCCGTCGTCCTGAACGATGCGCGCCCCGATCGAGTGCTCGGCAAGCAGCGGCGTCGTGAACTGCGCCATTTCACATCCGCGCGGACTGTCGTAGTGCTCGATGGTGAGCGGGATCGGGACACCCGGTCCGGCGAGCTGAACCTGCAGACCCGTCGGCAGGGTCGGCACCGAATCCGGATCCGCGAGGTTGCCGGCCTCGCGCCACAGCGCCAGATTGCTGCGGCCGATCGCGTAGTTGCTGATCTGGTCGAAGAGGGTCTGCAGGAAGTACGTCGGCATCGGGCGGGCGCGTGCACCCATCGTGTCGATGATCAGTTGGCCGCCGAGTTGGGCTCGATACGGCGCAACGGCCATCGGGGCGATTGCCGCGTAGAGGTCCGGGTAGGCGGCGCCGAGATTGGTGGTCATCGCCCCACCCGCGGAGTATCCGCCGAGATAGACGCGCGAGCGATCGAGTGCGAATGTGTCGATGAGCGTGGTGGTGATGCCCGCGATGATGGACGGCTCGCCTTGGTCGCGTTCGCGGTTCTCGGCCTCGTCCCAGTTCCAACAGACGTGCTCATTGGCCGCCTGGTCCTGGATCGGATAGGCGAGGACGAAACCCATTTCGTCGGCGACGCGGGTGAGCGAGAATCCGGTCGGCTGGGTATCGGTGAGCGGGTCGTCACAACCGTGCAGGTACACCATCAGCGGCCTACCCGCACTGCCGCCCGGCGGTATATGCAGGTAGTAGCAGCGGGTGCCCGCGGTGTTGGTATAGCAGCGTTTGTCTGTCTGGGCTTGCGCGCGCGGTGTACCGAGCAGCACGGCAGTGGTGGCGATCAGGAAGGCGCCGAAGACAGCGCCGAAACGGAGCGCGGCTATTCGCACGTCGGGATTGTAGCCGGGTGCGCCGGGTTTCGGCCGCGGATCTCGGCGCCGAGTCCGCGACGCGGCGGGACGGACCCGGTCCCCCTCATCATTGTGGTCCGGGTCCGCCCGAGGGCGTCGCCTATCCGCGGGCGATGGCCTCGAAGACCTTCGGATCGACGAGGGTCGACGTATCGCCGAGTTCGCGACCCTCTGCGACATCGCGGAGCAGGCGGCGCATGATCTTGCCGCTGCGGGTTTTCGGCAGTTCCGGGACGATATGGATCTCCCTCGGTCGGGCGATGGGGCTGATCTCCTGGGAGACAGCGGCTTTGAGCTCACCGATCAGCGCATCGCCGCTGTTGTGCGCACCCGCGGTGAGGATGACGAAGGCGACGATGGCCTGGCCGGTGGTGGCGTCGTTCGCGCCGACCACCGCGGCCTCCGCGACCGAGGCGTGCCCGACCAGTGCGGATTCCACCTCGGCGGTGGAGATCCGGTGGCCGGAGACGTTCATGACATCGTCGACCCGGCCGAGCACCCAGAGGTCGCCATTGTCGTCGAGCTTGGCGCCGTCACCGGCGAAATACCAACCGCGGTCAGCGAATCGGTCCCAGTAGGTCTCGCGGAACCGATCCATATCGCCCCAGATGCCGCGCAGCATCGATGGCCACGGCTGATCCAATATCAGCAACCCGGAACGGCCGTGGTCGAGTTCGACGCCGTAATCATCGACGATCTTCGCGGAGACGCCGGGCAGCGGTGTCATCGCGGCGCCTGGCTTCGCGGCGGTGACACCGGGCAGCGGGGAGATCATGATGGCGCCGGTCTCGGTCTGCCACCAGGTGTCGACAATGGGAGTCCGATTGCCGCCCAACACCTCTCGGTACCAGCGCCAGGCCTCGGGATTGATCGGTTCGCCGACGCTGCCGAGCAGCCGCAGCGAGGTGAGGTCGTGCGCATCCGGAATATCACGACCCCACTTCATGAAGGTCCGCACCAGGGTGGGGGCGGTGTAATAGATGGTGACGCCGTACTTTTCGATGATGTCGAAATGCCGGTGCTCATCGGGGGAGTTGGGGGTGCCCTCGTAGACGACCTGGGTCGCGCGATTGGCGAGCGGTCCGTAGACGATATAGCTGTGTCCGGTGACCCAGCCGATATCGGCGGTGCACCAGTAGACGTCCTGTCCCGCTCGGTGATCGAAGACGTTGTGGTGGGTGTAGGCGGCCTGGGTCAGATAGCCGCCGGTGGTGTGCAGGATGCCCTTGGGCTTTCCGGTCGTGCCCGAGGTGTAGAGGATGAACAGCGGATGCTCGGCATCGAAGGCCTGCGCCTCGTGATCGGGGGACGCGGCGGAGACGGTGTCGTGCCACCACAGATCACGGCCCTCGGTCCACGGCACCTCGATATCGGTGCGCCGCACCACGAGCACGTGCTCGACGGTGTGTTCGCCATCGGCCAGCGCCTCGTCGACCGCGGCCTTCAACGGCGCGGCGGTACCGCGTCGCCACTGGCCGTCGGTGGTGATCACCAATCGGGCACCGGCATCATCGACCCGTTGGCGCAGGGCGGTCGGCGAGAATCCGGCGAATACCACCGAATGGGTGAGCCCGAGCCGGGCACAGGCCAGCATGGCGACGATCGCCTCCGGCACCATCGGCATATAGATGGCGACTCGATCGCCGGTCTGCAGCCCGAGCTCGGTGAAATAGTTCGCCGCCCTGGATACTTCGGCGAGCAACTCGCCGTAGGTGATATCCCGGGAGTCCCCCGGCTCACCCTCCCAATGGATGGCCACCTGCTCGCCGAAACCATCGAGTACATGCCGGTCCACACAGTTGTAGGCGACATTGAGTTTGCCGTCGACGAACCATTTCGCGACCGGCGCGCCGCTCCAGTCGAGGACTCGCGTCCACGGTTGATGCCAGTGCAACCGCCGAGCCTGTTCGGCCCAGAACTCCAGCCGATCGGCGGCGGCGCGCTCATACAGTGCCGCATCGGCATTGGCGTTCGCGGCGAATGCCGGATCCGGCGGGTAGGTGGTCGGGTCGGTGGTTGCGCTGGTCAACGTCTATTCTTCCTCTCGAAATAACAAGGGCGGCAGGCTCTGCTCGGATGCGCTCAGTGCACGACCGCCTTTTCCGCACCGACACCGGTGAGCGAACGAACCTCCATCTCGGCCTGCTTCGCCGGATCCTCCGGTTTACCGCCGCCGAGGAAGGTGCCGATCACACCGAGCGCGAAAGCCAATGGGATGGAGACGATTCCGGGGTTCGACAGCGGGAACCAATCGAAACTCGAACCCGGAATCATCGAGGTCTTCGTCCCGGATACCGCGGGGGAGAACACGATGAGCACGATGGTCGAGATCAGGCCGCCGTACATACTGAACAGGGCGCCGGTGGTGTTGAACCGTTTCCAGAACAGCGAGAACACGATGGTCGGCAGATTCGCCGCCGCCGCGACCGCGAAGGCCAGCGCCACCAGGAACGCGATGTTCTGGCCGTTGGCCAGGATGCCGAGGCCGATGGCCAGCGCACCGATCACCACCGCGGTGATCCGGGACACCTTGACCTGCTTGTTCTCGTCGACCTGCCCCTTCTTGAGCACGCTCGCGTAGATATCGTGCGCAAACGATGCCGAGGCGGTGATGGTCAGCCCCGCGACAACCGCGAGGATGGTGGCGAAGGCGACCGCGGAAATAATGCCGAGCAGGATGACGCCGCCGAGTTCGAAGGCCAGCAGCGGCGCTGCCGAATTCTGGCCGCCCGCGGCGGCGAGAATGCGATCCGGTCCGACAATGGCGGCCGCACCGTAGCCGAGCACCAGGGTGAACAGGTAGAACGCGCCGATCAGGCCGATTGCCCAAACCACCGAGCGCCGTGCCTCTTTCGCGGTCGGCACGGTGTAGAAGCGCATCAGCACATGCGGCAGACCCGCGGTGCCGAGCACCAGCGCAAGGCCGAGCGAGACGAAGTTCAGCTTGGAGGTCGCGCTGCCGCCGTACTGGGCACCGGGGGCGAGCACGTCACGGGCGGCCACGCCCTTGGTCTTCGAGCCGTGCACCGCGTCCTGTGCCGAGCCGAGGATGTCGGAGAAATTGAAGCCGAACTTGGCTAATACCATCACCGTCATCAGCGCCGCGCCGGCAATGAGCAGCACCGCTTTGATGATCTGCACCCATGTGGTGCCCTTCATGCCGCCGACCAGCACGTAGACGATCATCAGTACTCCGACGACGGCGATGACGATGCTCTGTCCGGTTCGATCGGAGATATCGAGCAGCAGCGCGACCAGACCACCCGCGCCCGCCATCTGGGCCAGCAGATAGAACAGTGACACCGCGAGCGTGGTCAGTGCGGCAGCGGTACGTACCGGACCTTGCTGCAACCGGAAGCTCAATACGTCGGCCATGGTGAATTTGCCGGTGTTCCTGAGCATTTCGGCGACCAGCAGCAGTGCGACCAGCCAGGCCACCAGGAAGCCGATCGAGTACAGAAACCCGTCGTAGCCGTACACGGCGATGGCGCCGGCGATGCCGAGAAAGCTTGCGGCGGAAAGGTAATCGCCCGCGATGGCGATGCCGTTCTGCGGGCCGGAGAACCCGCGGCCGCCGGTGAAGTAGTCGGCGGCGGTGCGGTTATTGCGGCTGGCCCGGATCACCACGATCATGGTGATCGCCACGAACAGGCCGAAAATGGCGATATTCGCGGCGGGATTGCCGACCGCCTCGGCAGCGGACAGATAGTGAATGCTCATGCCTGCGCCTCGCTGACGCTCGGCTCCGGCATGACCATCCCGATGGCTGTGTTCATTGTTCGCTCGCTACGCTCGCTCATGCCCGGTCTCCCTCGAGATAGTTGCGGATCGACGCGGCGCGCGGATCCAGTTCCTTAGTGGCGAACCGGACATACAGCCAGGTGATCACGAACGTCGAGACGAATTGCCCGAGGCCGAGCAGCAGGCCGAGGTTGATATTGCCGATGACCTGGGTGGCCATGAAGTCGTGCGCGTAAGCGCCGAGCAGCACATAGCTCAGGTACCAGACCAGGAACAGTGCGGTCATTGGAAAGATGAAGCGGCGCAACCGACTTCGCAATTCCTGGAACTGGGGACTCGACTGGACGGCGGCGAACTCCTCCGCCGTCGGCGTGCGCCGCGGCGGCGTGCCATCTTTGTCGAGGTCGATACTGGTCATCGCAGGGTCCTAGCGTGTGACGTGGCTTACTACCCGCCGACCATAAAGGGTGGCCCGTGAAGGATTCATGATGTGGCGTGGATCACTCTGTGAAGGCGCCGGTTTATGCGGTGAACGGTCGGCTGGCCGCGACGAACGGTCAGTGGCGCAGCCCGATGGCGCGCTCCCGATCCGCACCCATGCCGAGCCGCTCCGGCGCGTGCATCCGGACGAATATGTGCCCGACCGTGCGGGCGCTCTGACCTCGCGTCAGCATGCTGACCAGGATCATCGCCGCGAATGCCAGCGGTACGCTGAGCGCCGCCGGATAGCCGAGGACGGCCGCGAGCCAGCCGCCCGCCAGCTCGTCGGAGATGCCGCCGGTCACCGAAACCACGGTCGCACCGCCCGACGCCAGACCGCCCGCGATCAGTCCGCTGGTTGCCCCCTTGGCTGTCAGGCCGCGCCACCAGATGCCGAGCACGAGCAGCGGACACAGTGTCGAGGCGGCCACCGAAAAGGCCAGGGCGACGGTGCGGGACAGATCCAGCGACACCACCATGACCGAAATGCCGAGGGGCACAGCACCGGCGAATACTGCGGCGGCGCGGAAGTCGCGAATTCGTCCGCGCAGCATATCCGTACTGAGCACGCCCGCGATACTGACCAACAGTCCGGACGAGGTGGAAAGGAATGCCGCGATCGCACCCGCCGCGACCAGTGCCGCCAGCAGTTGTCCCGGCAGGCCCGCCAACACCGACCCGGGCAGCAGCACCACGGCGGCGTCGGAGGTGCCGGTGATCAACAGTTGCGGCACGTACAGCCGCGCGAAAACCCCCAGCAGGACGGGAAAGAGGTAGAACACTCCGACCAGGCCGATCACCGCGAGTGCGGTCGTGCGTGCCGCGCGGCCATCGGGATTCGTATAGAAACGCACCAGCACGTGCGGAAGACCCATCGTGCCCAGGAAAGTGGCGATGATCAGCGAATACACCTGATAGGTTGGATGGCCGCCGCCGAATCCGCCACCGGGTGCGAGCCAGGCCGCACCGTTCGCCGGTGCTCCGGCCACCACCGGCACAGCCGAGCCCGCCGCCAGGGTCAGTTCGGTGCCCGCCGCCAGTTCGTGTGTGCCGGTGGTGAGCAGGACCGGACCGTCCACCGCGCGATCGTCGAGCGTCCCGGTGATCGAAACCTGTTGCGGTGCACCGACCCGCACCACCACGCCGGTGCTGACATCCACCGTGGTGCGCTCGGTGACCACCGGGGGAGCGGGGGTGCCGAGTTCGCGATCCTCGGCCAGGAAATGGCCGAGCAGCACCAGCGCCGGAATCGCCACCGCGGTCAGCTTCAGCCAATACTGGAAGGCCTGCACCAGCGTGATGGACCGCATGCCGCCACCGGCCACATTCGCGATGATGATCGCGCCCACCGCCACCGCGCCCACCCATTTCGGCACATTCAGCAGGATGTGCAGTGTCAGCCCCGCGCCCTGGAACTGCGGAATCAGATACACCCCGCAGACCAGCACCACCACCACCGCCGCCAGTCGGCGTAGCCGCAGCGAGCCGAGCCGGAACTCCGCGAAATCGGGCACCGTATACGCGCCCGACCGGCGCAGCGGCGCGGCCACGAACAGCAGCAGCCCGAGATATCCGGCGGTGAACCCGACCGGATACCACAGCGCGTCCGCGCCGTATTTCGCGATCAGGCCCGCGACACCAAGAAATGAAGCGGCCGAGAGGTATTCACCCGAGATGGCCGCGGCATTCCAGCGCGGCCCGACGCTGCGTGAGGCGACCAGGAAATCGGAGGTGGTGCGCGCCAACCGAACACCGTAGACGCCGATCGCGACCGTGGCGAGGGCGGCGAACAGCAATGCGAAAACGGTGAGCGCTGGTGTCGACGCGGTATTCACGGCACGTCACCTGTCGCGGCGCTGCACATCGGGTCAGTCCTCGGCCAATTCCAGGAAGTCCTGCTCATTGCGTTCGGCGAGTCGGACGTACAGCCGCCCGACGCCGTACAGCACCGGATATACGGCAACGCCGAGCAGCAACCACGGCAGCCGCACCCCGAGCAGCACGAACGATCCCACCGACCCGAGCCGGAAAAGCATCGGGAGCGAACACAATACGAGCACCATGACCAACCCGGCCCGTACCGCCAACCCCAACTGCGCCCGAATCAGGCCGCCGATCAGCGCCTCGCCGATCTCGGTCTGCTCGACCACTTCGGTACGGGTCCGCACGCGCCGCGCGCCACGGCGTTCGGCGAGCACAACGCGCTGTCTGGTCGGACGCTGCTGCGGCGTTGTCACGGATTCGTCCACTGCTGTCGTGGCCCGTGCACCAACCGCTGCTTCAGCTCACGCACCTGCCGACGGCTGACCGGCAGTTCCACCGCCGCGGCATTGCCGTCGGCACGCAGCCGGACCACCGTTCCGGTGCCGACCGTGCGCAGTCCGGTCACTGAGCGCAGCGCCACCAGATAGGACCGGTGCACCCGCAGGAATCCCGCATTCTCCCACCGGGATTCCAGCGCCGACAGGGGAATTCGCACCAGATGCGATCCGCCACTGGTGTGCAACCGGGCGTAGTCGCCTTCCGCCTCTACCCAGCTCACACTCGATCGGTGCACCAGCGTGGTGACCCCACCGAGCTCTACCGGAATCACCTCATTGGGATCGGTGCGCGGTGCCGCGACGGCCGGGGCCGGTGTCGCGCGTGCCGTGGCGATCCGCCGCACCGCCTCCGCCAGCCGCGCCTCCCGCAGCGGTTTGAGGAGGTAATCCACCGCCCCCAGATCGAAGGCCGCGATCGCCTGATCATCGTGGGCCGTCACGAACACCACCGCGGGCGGGTTCGCGAACTCGGACAGGATGCCGGCCAATTCCATGCCGTCCAGCCCGGGCATATTGATATCGAGGAATACCGCGTCGATCGGATGCGCCCGCATCAGCCGCAATGCGCTGGTCGCATCGTTCGCGCTGTGGATATCACCGACCCCCGGCTGCGCGCGCAGCAAATACACCAGCTCGTCCAGAGCTGGCTTCTCGTCGTCCACGGCGAGCACGCGCAGTGCGGCGGCGGACTGGTCGGTGGTCCGGGTCACAGTCGTTTCATCGTAAACGGAGCCGCTTCACGCTCGACCCGGATACCTACACCGGGACGAATCGGGCGCTGACCGCAGCCATGTACAGGTGTGTGCCGTGCGAAGCTCAGGCCTGGATGCCCGCGCGGAATTTCGGCACGCGCAGGCTGACCTTGGTGCCCGCACCAGGGCCGGTCTCCACGATCAGGCCGTAGTCGTTGCCGAAGGCGGCCCGCAGCCGGTCATCGACATTGGCCAGCCCCACATGGGCGGATTCGCCGGAACCCGCCGGGCCGGTCCCGGTTTCGATGGCATCGAGAGCGCCGGAGCGCAGCAGATCCGGATCCATCCCGATGCCGTCGTCCTCGACGCTGATCACGCAATCGGTACCCGCGTCGGCAGCGACAATCGTCACCGTGCCGCCGCGCGTCGCCCCGGCCAAACCGTGCCGAACCGCGTTCTCCACCAAGGGCTGTAGTGCCAGGAACGGAAGTACGACGCCGAGGACCTCCGGCGCGATCCGCAAACGTACCTGCAATGCGTCACCGAAGCGGGCGCGCTCCAGCGCCAGATACCGCTCGATATTGCGTAGTTCGTCGGAGAGCACCGTGAATTCGCCCGCGGCACGGAAGGAGTACCTGGTGAAGTCCGCGAACTGCAGGATCAACTCGCGCGCCCGATCGGGATCGGTACGCACAAAGGACGCAACGGTATTGAGCGCGTTGTAGATGAAGTGCGGACTGATCTGCGCCCGCAACGCGCGCACCTCGGCTCGGTCGAGCCGGGCCCGCGAGGCGTCCAATTCCGCCAATTCCAGCTGTCCGCAGGCATATCGCGCCACCTCCGCGACCGCCCCCAGCCGGCCCGGTTCCGGCTTGCCGGTGGTCACCACCCCCAGGGCCCCTGCTACCCCGGCATTTTCGATGAGCAGCGGCTGCGCGATCAGCGTGCGCCCGGCGTGTTCAGTGCGACCGGGCCCTGATACCAGCACCGGCCGCTCGGTCGCCACCGCCCGTCTGGCCGCATCGGCGAAGGGTTCGGCCAGATCCGAATGCGGCCCATCCCACGCCAGCAGCGTGCCATCGGGATCCGCGACGCCCAACGCATCGGCTCCGGTGAGTGTCCGCAGGTGCGGCGCGGCCTCCTGGGCAGACCGATCGGTCAACCCCTGTCGCAACGGCCGCGCGGCCAGTGACGCCGTATGCAGCGCGCTGAACACCGCTCGCTCGGCCGGTGTGGTCACCACCCGCCGCGTCCGCGACCACACCAGCAGCGCGCCGACGATCAGCACCGCCCCGGCCACCGCCGCGAAACCGACGGTCGTCATCGCACCCTCACCGATCGTCTGCATCGCGGCCACCTCATCGCCTGATTATCGCGGCGTCCCACCGAATCCGCGCCCAACAGCGCCGATCGGTGCCGGATACCGTCGTGTCCACGACCGCAGGCTACGCGGGGACGCCGCTGGCGAAGTAGATCGGAATCACATCCGGCCACCGGGTGGTGCTGTGGCATCCGCCCGCGCGCTGGCGGATTCCGGATCCGCCACCGGATGGCACGATCGCCGCCGATGCACCCGAAT
This sequence comes from Nocardia sp. NPDC049707, assembly GCF_040674855.1. NCBI lineage: Bacteria > Bacillati > Actinomycetota > Actinomycetes > Mycobacteriales > Nocardiaceae > Nocardia > Nocardia sp. NPDC049707. The sequence continues at coordinate 31,841 of NZ_JBFANN010000036.1, forward strand.
CCGCGGACGTCGTCCTCGCTGGCTATCGCGAACTCGCTGACGTGGCCGACGAGGCTCCGGCACTGGCCGCCGGACCGACACCGGGCGCGACGGGTGTGGATCGCCTGGCCGCGCAAGGCGGGCGGGCACGTCAGCGATATCGCCGAGAACGAATCTGCGCGAGCTGTTGTTTGCTATCGGCGTCGTCGATGTGAAGGTGGGCGCGTTCGACAACGCTTGGTCCGGTCTGAAGATCGTCCGGGCAAGCGCACTTGATCTAGGACGCGTAGTGTCGAGCGATCCGCGGAACACCCCACTGTCGCGGAAATCGGACAGCCGCATAGGTGGGTCGCAGGACGCGCCGGTGATCTTCACCACCGACACGCCGGGCACCTGCGTGAGCCCGGTGTGCCAGGCCGTACTCGTCGGTGGGGACCCCTAGAATCGCTACACCAACCCCCGTCGAGACCTTGGGAGGAAGGACCGTCTTGGCCGCCTCGTCCGGATCGTTCGTTCACCTGCACAATCACACCGAGTACTCCATGCTCGATGGTGCGGCCAAAATCTCTCCGCTCTTCGCCGAGGCAAAACGGCTGGGGATGAACGCCGTCGGGATGACCGACCACGGCAATATGTACGGGGCCTCGGAGTTCTACAACTCCGCCAAGAAGGCCGATATCAAGCCGATCATCGGCATCGAGGCCTACATCGCACCGGGTTCCCGGTTCGACACCAAGCGCGTGCAGTGGGGTGATCCCAGCCAGAAGGGCGACGACGTCTCCGGCTCCGGCGCCTACACGCATATGACCATGGTCGCGGAGAACGCGACCGGCCTGCACAACCTGTTCAAGCTGTCCTCGCTCGCCTCGTTGGAAGGTCAGCTCGGCAAGTGGGCGCGCATGGACGAGGAGATCATCGCCGAGCACGCCGAGGGCATCATTGCCACCACCGGCTGTCCGTCGGGCGAGGTGCAGACCCGTCTGCGCCTCGGCCACGACCGCGAGGCCCTGGAGGCCGCGGCCAAATGGCAGGAGATCTTCGGACCGGACAATTTCTTCCTCGAGATCATGGACCACGGCCTGTCCATCGAGCGCCGGGTCCGCGAGGGGCTGCTGGAGATCGGCAAAAAGCTCGGGATCCGGCCGCTGGCCACCAACGACTGCCACTACGTCACCAAGGACGCCTCGACCAATCACGAGGCGCTGCTGTGTATCCAGACCGGTAAAACACTCAGTGACCCAACGCGTTTCAAGTTCGACGGCGACGGCTACTACCTGAAGTCCGCGGAGGAGATGCGGGCGATCTGGGATATGGAAGTGCCCGGCGCCTGCGATTCCACCCTGTTGATCGCCGAGCGAGTGCAGTCCTACGACGAGGTGTGGCAGCACCGCGACCGGATGCCGATCTTCCCGGTGCCGGAGGGATATGACCAGGCCAGCTGGCTGCGTCGCGAGGTCGACCTCGGGCTGCGGCGCCGTTTCCCGGACGGCGCGCCCCAGGACTATCTGGACCGGGCCCAGTACGAGATCGGCGTCATCCTGGAGATGGGCTTCCCGGCCTACTTCCTCGTCGTCGGTGACTTGATCAACCACGCCCGCGAGGTCGGTATCCGTGTCGGTCCGGGCCGTGGTTCCGCCGCCGGTTCGCTGGTCGCCTACGCGCTCGGCATCACGAATATCGACCCGATTCCGCACGGCCTGCTCTTCGAGCGCTTCCTCAATCCCGAGCGTGTCTCGATGCCCGATATCGATATCGACTTCGACGATCGCCGCCGCGGTGAGATGGTCCGCTACGCGAGTGAGAAGTGGGGCACCGACCGCGTCGCCCAGGTCATCACCTTCGGCACGATCAAGACCAAGGCCGCCATCAAGGACTCGGCCCGAGTGCTCTTCGGTCAGCCCGGATTCGCCATCGCCGATCAGATCACCAAGGCGCTGCCGCCGCCGATCATGGCCAAGGACATCTCGGTGTCCGGTATCACCGATCCGGAGCATGAGCGGTACAAGGAGGCCGCCGAGGTTCGCGAACTCATCGCGAGCAATCCGGATGTCGCGAAGATCTACGAAACCGCGCGTGGCCTCGAGGGCCTGATCCGCAATGCGGGTGTGCACGCCTGCGCGGTCATCATGTCCTGTGATCCGCTCACCGACGCGATCCCGGTCTGGAAGCGGCCGCAGGACGGTGCGCTCATCACCGGCTGGGACTATCCGTCCTGTGAGGCCATCGGCCTGCTGAAGATGGACTTCCTCGGCCTGCGCAACCTGACCGTGATCGGCGACGCGCTGGAGAATATCCAGGCCAACCGCGGTGTCGATCTGGATATGGACCGGTTGCCGCTGGACGATCCGCTTACCTACGAATTGCTTTCGCGCGGTGACACTCTCGGCGTATTCCAGCTCGATGGTGGGCCCATGCGCGATCTGCTGCGCCGCATGCAGCCGACCGCCTTCGAGGATATCGTCGCCGTCGGCGCGCTGTATCGCCCCGGCCCGATGGGCATGAACGCGCACAACGACTACGCGGACCGCAAGAACAACCGGCAGGACGTCAAGCCGATCCATCCGGAGCTGGCCGAACCGCTCGCCGACATCCTGGGCGAGACCTACGGCCTGATCGTCTACCAAGAGCAGATCATGCACGTCGCGCAGAAGGTGGCCGGCTACTCGCTCGGCCGAGCAGATATTCTGCGCCGCGCGATGGGTAAGAAGAAGGCCGAGGTGCTGGCCGCGGAGTTCGAGGGCTTCGAGGCGGGTATGCAAGCGAGCGGCTTCTCCAAGCCCGCGATCAAGGCGCTGTGGGACACCATCCTGCCGTTCGCCGGTTACGCGTTCAACAAATCGCATGCCGCCGCCTACGGCCTGATCTCCTACTGGACCGCATATCTCAAGGCGAACTATCCCGCCGAATATATGGCGGCCCTGCTCACCTCCGTCGGCGACGATAAGGACAAGGCCGCGGTCTACCTGTCGGATTGCCGCCGCCTCGGCATTACCGTGCTGCCGCCGGATGTCAATGAATCCGAGCAGAACTTCGCCTCGGTCGGCAAGGACATCCGCTTCGGCCTCGGCGCGGTACGCAATGTCGGTGCCAACGTGGTCGCCTCGATCATCCAGGCGCGCAAGGAGAAGTCGAAGTTCACCGATTTCTCCGACTATCTGAACAAGATCGACGCCATCGCCTGCACCAAGAAGGTCACCGAATCCCTGATCAAGGCTGGCGGATTCGATTCCCTCGGGCATCCGCGCAAGGGTCTGCTGCTGGTGCACTCGGATGCCATCGATGCGGTGATGTCCACCAAGAAGGCCGAGGCGATCGGCCAGTTCGACCTGTTCGGCGGGCTGGACGACGGCGACGAGTCGGTGGCCTCGGTCTTCAATGTGAAGGTGCCCGAGGACGAGTGGGAGACCAAGCACAAGCTCGCGCTCGAGCGGGAAATGCTCGGCCTGTACGTGTCCGGACATCCGCTCAACGGTGTCGAGCATGTGCTTGCGGCACAGGCGGATACGGCGATTCCGGCCATTCTCGAGGGCGATGTCAAGGATGGCGCTCAGGTGACCATCGGCGGCATCCTCGCCTCGGTCAACCGCCGCATCAATAAGAACGGCCTGGCCTGGGCCTCGGCGCAGATCGAGGATCTGACCGGTGGCATCGAGGTGCTGTTCTTCCCGCAGGCCTATTCGGTATACGGCGCGGATGTGGTGGAGGATGCGGTCGTCCTGGTGAAGGCAAGGGTGTCGGTGCGTGACGACCGGATCTCCTTGATCGCCAACGATCTCGCCGTCCCCGACCTCTCCTCGATCGGTGTGGCCAAGCCGCTGGCGGTCGTCATGCCGACCCGCCTGTGCACGCCGGACAAGATCGGCGAACTCAAGCGCATCCTGTCCAGACATCCGGGTACCGCGGACGTCCACGTCCGCCATGTGGGTGCACGCGAAAACACCTCACTGTGGAAATTGGATGACAGCCTGCGAGTTTCACCATCCTCGGCGCTGATGGGCGACCTCAAGGCCCTGCTCGGTCCCGGCTGCCTCGCGGGCTGACGCTACGTACGGGCCGGACGCGTCGGCGAATGCTACGGCCTCGCGAACGTTCTCGTGTGCCGCGCGTGATTTCGGTGCGGCAGCGAAGACGGTGCGCGGACCCGAGCGGGACCGAGCAGTTGTGCTCGAGCAGTGTTGCGGAGTCAGCGGGTGAGTTCGGCCATGGCCCGGTCCACCGGGACGACCGTGACTTGCTGGGCCCGCCGGTGTAGCGCCGCCGCCCAACCGACGGTGGCCAGTGCAGCGATGCCGAGGGCCACGCCGATCCAGGCGACCGACGAGTAGCCGAGGCCGCTGCCGATGGCCAGGCCGCCGAGCCAGGGGCCTACGGTGATGCCGACATTGAATGCGGAGAAGTTGACCGCGGTCGCGAGGGTGGGGGCCGCCCCGGCCAGTGCGAATACGCGGGTGTTCAGTGCGGGATTCGTGGCGAATCCGAAGGCACCCAAGAGGAATACGAGGACTACGACCGGTGCGGGCATCGTCGCGGTCAGTGCCAGTACCGTCGAGACGATGATCAATCCGATCATGCCGATGGTCAGTACGCGGAAGGGATGGGCATCGGCGGCCCGGCCGCCGACGGCGATACCGATCAGGGCGCCGATGCCGTACAGCGTGAGTACCAAGGGAATCCAGCTCTCGGCGATTCCGGTGGTGCGGGCCAGGAGTGCGCCGAGGTAGGCGAAGATGACAAGTTGCGCGCCGGTCGAGAGTGCGGTTGTGCTGTAGGACAGCCATAGGCGCGGATTGATCATGGTACGCAGTTCGCGGCGCAGGTCCGGCACCTCGGCGGGGCGTCCGCCCGGAATCTTGGCCGCCACCCCGGCCATGGCCAGCGCGGACACAATGGCAACCGCCCAGAACGCGGCCCGCCAGCCCAGGTACTGGCCGAGCACCGTACCCGCCGGAAGCCCGACGATAGTGGCCACGGTGAGCCCGCCCGCCACAATGCTCATTGCCCGCCCGCGGGCATTCTCCGGCACCAGACTCAGTGCCGTGGTCGCGGCGACCGCCCAGAATCCGGCGTAAACGAAGGCGCCGAGCACTCGGGTGCCGAAGAGCACCCAGTAGCCCGGTGTCAAGGCGGCCACCACATGTGTGGCGATGAACACCCCGAGGAAGGCCAGCAGTGCGGTGCGGCGCGGCCAGCGCAGGGTGAGCACGGCCAGCGCGGGCGCGCCCACCAGCATGCCCACTGCGAACGCCGAAATCAGCAGGCCCGCTTGGGGTATCGAGACGCCGAGGTCGGTGGCCATTTGGGTGAGCAGGCCGGAGAGCATCAGCTCCGAGGTGCCCTGGGCGAAAATGGATAGCCCGAGTATGTAGACAGCGAATGGCATCGGAGCCCTCTCTGGTTTTAGATTGATCAGTTCAAAATTCAGGCAAAAAGAAACGACGTTGTGCCGCATTGTCGAACGTCATATATGCGGCCGAATGGGTTTCCGGGTGACACTAGAGGACGCTCAATGCTGTCGTGGCGATAGCATCCAAGGTGTCCTTATCGGCTCCGCCGCGCGCTGCGACGCGCATGCCGCCGATTGTGGTGATCACGAAATGGGCCAGCGTGCGGGCATCTTTGCTCGCATCGATCTCACCGGACCGCTGGCCGGCGCGGATGACGGTGGTCAGTGCGTCGAGTCGCCGCTCCAGGTCGGCGCGCAATGTCGCCGCCACGGCCGGATCGCGCGGCGCCAATTCGATCGTCGAGTTGACCACGAGGCAGCCGATGGGGTCGTCGGCCGGTGCGTCGATGGTTTGGCGCAGCAGTGTGCGGACCTTCGCCCGAGCGGGCAGGTCGCCGTCGAGCACTTCGAAAATCGAGGCGTTCTTGGTGGTGATATACCGCCGCAGTGCCCGGTCGAAGAGTTCGCGCTTGCTGGTGAAGGTGTTGTAGATGCTGCTGCGGCCCAGACCTGTTGCATCGCAGAGGTCTTGGGTCGAGGTGCCCTCGTAGCCTGCGGACCAGAACGCCCGCATGGCCGCGTCCACCGCCCGGTCCTCGTCGAATGCCTTCGGTCGTGCCATGGGTTCAAGCTAGCATGTTTTGAACTAATCGGTCCAATACCGGCGGTGCTACGGCGAGACCGCGACGCCTAGCGAGAGTGCGGCGAGGAACTTGGGTCCGTCCGCGTAGAACTCGTCGAGCTCGTGGATCTCGAATCCGGCGCTCTCGACGGCTCCGCGAATATCGCGATCGAGGTTGCAGCCGCCCGCGATCGCCTTCTCGATCGGATTCAAACGGTGCTGCCATGCCTGGACGCCCGGATCCGGCGCGAGCCCGTGTTCGACGAAATGCAGGGTCCCGCCGGGGACGAGCACCCTGCGCACCTCGGCCAGCGCGGCCGCGATATCCGGAATGGTGCACATCGTCCACGTCGAGAGTGCGGAGTCGAAGCTGTCATCGGCGAACGGCAGCGACTGGCCGTCGAGTCCGGCCCGTTCGATCGGCACGGTGGCCGCGGCGAGCCGCTTATCCGCCAGCCGCCAGCCGAGGTCGGCGGGTTCCACGGCGCTGACCGACTCGACGGTGGCCGGATAGAAGGGGATATTGAGTCCCGATCCGAAGCCGATCTCCACCACCCGTCCGTGTAGCCCGGCACAGGCGCGCTCGCGCTGCGAATTGTTGATCTCGGCCCCGCAGACCAGATTCACTAGCCGAGGCACGATCTGAGCGTTGTAGATACCCACGTACTCACTCTGTCAGGGGCCGTGCACCGCGGGCAATGGTCAGCCGGTCGAACGAACGCGTCTGCTCTCGGCGGGCCGCACTATCGGTGACGTGCGATGCTGGCTCGGTGACCTTGTTCGAGGTGTGGGCCCCGCGACCGGAACGGGTACGTATCGAGGTCGATGGCGCCGTGCATCCGATGACGAGATCCGGCGATGGTTGGTGGCGGGCCGAGGTGTTCGCCGCACCGGGTACGCGCTACGGCTATCTGCTCGACGACGATCCGACCGTCCTGCCCGACCCGCGCTCGGCTCGGCAGCCCGACGGGGTGCACGGCCGCTCGGCGCTGCACGCGCTCGATCCGGCCAGGTGGACCGATGCGGGCTGGACCGGTCGCCCGCTGGCGGGGGCGATCATCTACGAACTGCATCTGGGCACCTTCACCCCCGAGGGCACCTTCGACGCCGCCGTCGAGCGTCTCGACCACCTCGTCGAACTCGGCGTCACCATGGTCGAATTGATGCCGGTCAACGCCTTCGACGGCATCCACAACTGGGGCTACGACGGTGTGCTCTGGTATGCCGTCCACGAGCCCTACGGCGGACCCGATGGTTTGCAACGCTTCGTGAATGCCTGCCACACAAAGGGTTTGGCCGTCGCCCTGGATGTCGTCTACAACCATCTCGGCCCCTCCGGCAATTATCTGCCCCGCTTCGCGCCGTATCTCACCGAGGGCCGCAATACCTGGGGACAGAGTCTCAATCTCGACGGTCCCGCCTCGGATCCGGTGCGCCGCTTCATAATCGACAATGCCCTGCGCTGGCTGCGCGATTTCCACATCGACGCACTGCGACTCGATGCCGTACACGCACTCGTCGACCGCACCGCCACCCACCTGCTCGCCGAATTGGCCGCCGATACCGAATCCCTTGCCGCACATGTGCGTAGGCCGCTGTCGTTGATCGCGGAGAGCGACCTCAACGATCCGCGGCTCATCACCCCGCGCGCGGCCGGCGGCTATGGCCTGACCGGACAGTGGAACGACGATCTGCACCATGCGGTGCACACCGCGGTCTCCGGTGAACGTCAGGGCTACTATGCCGATTTCGGTTCGCTGCGCTGTCTGGCCCAGACACTGACACACGGATTCTTCCACGCCGGAACGTATTCCAGCTTCCGCGGCCGCATCCATGGTCGTCCGATCGATACCCGACTCATTCCGGCGAGTGCGTTGCTCGCCTACACCTGCACCCATGATCAGATCGGCAATCGGGCGATCGGGGACCGGCCCAGTGCCTACTTGACCGACGGACAACTGGCGATCAAGGCCGCGCTGGTGCTGTTCTCGGCGTACACGCCCATGCTGTTCATGGGGGAGGAGTGGGGCGCACGCACCCCGTTCCAGTTCTTCACCTCGCATACCGATCCGGTGATCGCGGCCGCCACCGCCACCGGACGCAAGGACGAATTCGCCGAACACGGCTGGGACAGCGACGACGTCCCGGACCCGCAAGACCCGGAAACCTTCCTGCGGTCGAAGCTCGACTGGTCCGAATGCGAGCAGCATCCGCACGCTCGGTTACTTTCCTGCTATCGCAGACTGATCGGTTTGCGTCGCGATCGGATCGAAGTCGCGAACCCGTGGCTCACGCGTGCGTCAGTCGACTACGACGAGAACGCCCGCTGGATCGCGGTGCATCGCGGCTCGCTGACATTGGTGTGCAACCTCTCTGAAGAGCTGGTCAATGTACCTATTGCCGGTGTTTCGGTGCTGTCGTGGGAACGTGCCACCGAAGGTGTCTCCGCGACGGAGATACCGGGCCGCTCGTTCGTGATACTCGAGAGTTCGTAGTGGAGTCTCGGCTCGAATATCGATTGCTGGAAACTCACTGGATGCAACTGTCCGAGACACAATTATTGCCGAGTGTGACCTGCGCCATTAACGTTGAAGTATGAGCAACGTGGCTTCACCCGGGGACCTGGCGAATCTCCCCGATGGGGTGGGTGGCAGCGCAGCCACCGAATTCGCACCATTGGTACGCGCATTCGCGAAGGTTTTCGGCCGCCGTAGAGGGGCGGGCGGCGCGTTGGCCGTACATCGGCACGGTGAGCCACTGGTCGATATCTGGACCGGGAGCGCGGGCAATAAGCCTTGGACCCGGCACACCGGCGCGATCATCTTCTCCGCCACCAAGGGCATCACCGCGACCGTCATCCACCGGCTGGCCGATCGCGGTCTGCTCGACTACGAAGCGCCGATGGCGGAGTACTGGCCGGAGTTCGGCCAGAACGGCAAGGGCAATATCACCATTCGTCAGGTGATGACGCACAGCGCGGGACTCGGTGGCCTCAACCCGATCGCGGCCGGACTCGAGGATGTGCTCGACCACCAGCTGATGGAGAAGCGCCTCGCCGCCGCGAAACCCGATCGGTTGCTCGGCACTCCGGCCTATCACGCGCTCACCTTCGGCTGGCTGCTCGCCGGACTGGCCCGCGCCATTACCGGCCAGGGGATGGCGGACCTGTTCCGTACCGAGGTCGCCGAACCGCTCGGCATCGACGGCCTGTACCTGGGCCGGCCGTCCGCGCACTCGTCGACCGTCTACGCGCCGTTGGCGGGCTCCCAGCTCAGCATGATCGGAAACCCGTTCAGCGCACGGGTTTTGGGTCGGAGCTATGGTCTGCCCGGTGTGTTCGGCGCCGCAGCCCGATGCCTGTTCCTGCCCGGGCTGGAGACCATCCTGGAGGGCGAAATCCCACCGATCCTCGATACCGAACTCGGTGCGGGCAACGGCGTCTGCACCGCCTCCGCCCTGGCCACCATGTACGGCGCGCTGGCCAATGGCGGCATGGCGGGCGGCGTGCAATATCTGACACCGCACACCATCAAGGCGCTCAGTCGAATTCGGACCTACCGGCTCGACCGCACCTTGTTCTACGCCCCGATGCTCTGGCGTCTCGGCTATCACTCGGTGCCGATGCCGGGTGCGCACGGCGGCTTCGGCCACATCGGTCTCGGCGGCTCCTTCGGCTGGGCCGAACCCCGCCTCGGCCTCTCCGTTGGATTCGTGCACAATCACCTCTCGGCCGCGCAGCTGAGTCTCGACCAGGCCACGGCCGGTTGGCTGTTGCCGATGGTCATGTCGGGGGTGCGCACGACCCGCCGGTCTGCAACGCCGGTGCGGACGCCCGAGGCCGCGTAATCGGCCAGTCGGATAGGACGCGTACAGACCGGCCGCGCGGACAATGTCTGCGCGGCCGGTTCTGGTCGAGTGGATTGGTCAGGTGAGGTAGCGGTAGGCGGGGGAGTCCGGTTCCAAGCGCTCGCACTGGATCGGCGACTCTTCCATCCGCTTCAGCAGCGGGCCGAGCCCCTCCGGCGCCCCGAGTTCGATACCGACCAGCGCGGCACCGGTTTCCCGGTTATTGCGCTTGACATATTCGAACAGGGTTATGTCGTCGTCGGGGCCGAGCACCTCGTTGAGGAACCGCCGTAGTGCGCCCGGCTCCTGCGGGAAGTCGACCAGGAAATAGTGTTTCAAGCCGCGGTGCACCAGTGAGCGCTCGATGATCTCGCCATAACGGGACACATCGTTATTGCCACCGGAGACCAGGCACACCACCGTCGAACCCGGTTCAATGGCGATATCCGCCAGCGCCGTCACCGACAGCGCGCCCGCGGGTTCGGCGATGATGCCCTCGTTCTGGTACAGCTCGAGCATGGTGGTGCAGATCGCGCCCTCGTCGACCTGCATCATGCGGAAAGCGCCCGCACCCGTTGGTGATTCGGTCGCGGTCAGCAGCGGCAACGAGCCGTGCGAGATGGCCCGGCCGCCGAATGCGGCGATCGCGGTGTAGGGCACCTGGCCGATCCGGCGCACCGCAGCGCCGTCGACGAACGGATCGATCTCGGGCAGCGTCACCGGGCCGCCCGCGACCAGCGCGGCGGTCATCGAAGCCGCGCCCGCCGGTTCCACACCGAGGATTCCGGTGCTCGGCGAGCGTTCCCGCAGGTAGGTGCCGATGCCCGCCAGGCAGCCACCGCCACCGACCGGGATCACCACCAGGTCGGGGGTCCGACCGCCGAGCTGTTCCAGGAATTCGGGCGCGATGGTGCCCTGTCCCGCCGCGGTGCGCGGATCGTCGAACGGCGCCACCATGGTCGCGCCGGTGCGCTCGACATCCTCGGCCGCGGCCGTGGCGGCGGCGTCATAGGTTTCCCCGACGGCTATCAGTTCGACGAACTCGCCGCCGTGTACCCGGATACGGTCGCGCTTCTGCTTCGGCGTGGTGGTCGGCACGTAGATGCGGCCCTTGATACCCATCGCATTGCAGGCGAAGGCCACGCCCTGGGCGTGATTGCCAGCGCTGGCCGCGACCACGCCCGCGGCTCGCTCGGAGTCGGTGAGCTGCACGATCAGGTTGTAGGCGCCGCGCAGCTTGTAGGAACGGACGGCGGTGAGGTCCTCGCGCTTGAGATAGACCTGCGCCCCGGTCAGCGCGGAAAGCCGGGGACTGTGCTGGAGCGGGGTGGGCTCGATAATGTCGGAAATTCGCTTGGCGGCGGCGTCGATCTCGTCCGCGGTCAGCGCGGGCCGAGATGTGGACTGGTCGTCGAGGAGTTCAAGCGGATTGGACACCCGAAATATGCTGCCACCCGCCGCATCGGCCGGACGCGGCGGGTGCGCGTGAGAGGTGGGCAAACGATCGGTCTACCGGTCGGAGCTATCGAGGCGTAAGGACGAAAACCGGGATCTGACGGGGCGTCTTGGTCTGGTAGTTCGCATAGTCGGGCCAGACCTCGACCGCCCGCTCCCACCACAGCGCCTTCTCCTCGCCGAAGACCTCGCGCGCGGTGTAGTCCTTGTTCGCGGTGCCGTCGCGCAGCTCGACATGCGGCTCGGCCTTGATATTCCAGTACCAGACGGGGTGCTTCGGCGACCCGCCCAGCGAGGCGACGATCGCGTATTCGCCGTCGTGCTCGACCCGCATCAGCGCGGTCTTGCGCAGCAGGCCGGTCTTCGCGCCCTTACTGGTCAGGACGATCACGGGTTTGCCCTCCAGTGTCAGCCCGTCGGTCCCGCCGGAATTCTCGATCTGCTCAGCCTGCTCGCGAGCCCAATCGGATGTGCTCGGTCCGTACTCACCTGTCAATGGCATGACACCAGCAACGCCGCAGCATCCGCCGCTGTTCCCGCTACAAATGTTAGGTAGCCCGAACTTCATGATCCGTGTACCCTGACTACATGGCAGTGGTCCCCCTTCCGACCCGTCCCGCGACGGTAGATATCGCCGGGAGCGCGTGGCCGATGTACAAACTCGAGGCGATCGCCCTAGGGCTGGTCATGTGCGTTGTCCTCGCGCTGATCACCGGGTCGCTGCAGGTGGCGGTGCTGGTCGCCGCCGGGGTCGGGGCAGGCCGTTGGGTCGTCGGCCAGGTTGGCGCGAGCCACCGAACGTAGTCGGATGGCACCAGAGCTAGGCGACGTCGAGGATGAGGTCGGGGCGGGTGCGTTCGGCTCGCGGTGCGGCATCGAGATGGTCGAAGGTTTCCAGGGCGGGCTGAAGTTGGTTGCGCGCCTCGGACTTTCGACGGTTGCGCCCTAACCGTTCACCGAAAGCAGTGGGGTTCCGACCTGTTCGAAGGGATACCCGCCGCGTTCCAGCGCGACGTGAAAGTGGCTCTCCGCCTCGGCTTCCGGTCTGGTCGGAGCCGGGCAGCGCTCGACGAGTGCGGTGACTCATCCGATCCGCCGGATCATGCTGCGCCTGGCCGGACGCACCGCATAGCGCATCACGTTGCAGGCACCACGATCGCCCACCGCGGCCCGCCCGCGCCTGCTCGAGAAGTCGATCGATCTGTGCTTGTTCGGCTTCTCTTTCATCGAGCGTCTGCCTACCGTAACCCGTTGCCGACGACGCTGCTCGATCGGACAGGAGGCCGTGTCACACCCCATTTTCATAGCCACGTGCTACTACAGTGCGGATATGCCCTCGAAGCTGACGAAGGTTGCGCTTGTAGTCGGCAGTGTCCTGGGCGTCGCAATGTCATCGATGGCGTCCGCGCAGGCCGAAGTCATCTCGATGCCGTCGCATGAGAAGAGCTTCGCATCGCCGATCGGTGGCGACATCATGGTGGGCAGCAGGGACGAGACCATCAACCGGATCGCGCCGCTGAACATGGTGGGCACTACCCGCGAGGCTTTCGTCACCACTACCGCCTACGGTCAGATCAATGCGGCGGCCACAGGCAAGCTGAAGGTCGGCTACCACGTCGGCTGTGCCGTGACGATCGGTACGGGCACCCTCGGCGCGACTCCCGACTTGATCATCCCTATACCCCTCAATGGACCCAATGGACCCAATGGGCCTGTTGGACCCAATGGCCCCAACGGGAACAATTACCCCAATCAGCCTAATTTTCCCAATTTCCCCAATTACCCTAACCGCCCCAACTGGCCCAACTGGCCCAATGCGAACTGGAACAACGGGAACGGGGGCAACGGGAACGGGAACAATGGGAATGGAAATAACGGGAACGGGAACAACGTGAACAACGTCCCCATCTTGGTCAATCCCAACCCGGTGGTCACGCTGAACCTCCAGGCGGGTGAGGTCGCGGAGGTTGAGCTGGCGGAGAAGGAGATGATCCCCGGCAAGCTCATCCAGATCGTCGTCCGGGACTTCCACATCAAGGTCGATACCTGCACCGGCCCGGTTACCCTGCGGCAATTCGCCTATGTCTATGCCACCTCGCCCGAGGTCGACGATTCGGGTGCGGTCTTCGGTGACCCCACCTGGTTGTAGCCGCGCCAGGATACTCGCGAAAATCGCGTCCAGCGCCCGTCTTTCCATTAACGTCCCCGATTGGACGGTCGATGATCCGGGTAGTCGAGTATGCGGGTTTCGACGGTAATCGGGGCGGAGGCTTTACCCATGAAACGACTGGTGGTCTGCTGCGACGGCACCTGGAAGGCCGAATCGAGCAACACGGTGTCGAATATCATCAAGATCGCGCAGACGATCCGGTACCAGGCGCCGGGACCGTCGGGGGAGCCGATCCAACAGTGGGTCAGCTACGTTTCCGGGCCCGGCGCCCGCGGTTTCCTGGCCGACCGCTTGATGGGTGGTGCGTTCGGACTCGGACTCGAGGCGAATCTGTCCTCGGCGTACTGGCATCTGGCACTGAACTGGCAACCGGGGGATGAGATCTACATCTTCGGCTTCAGCCGTGGTGCGTTCACCGCGCGTAGCCTGGCCGGCCTGATCGGCCGCATTGGGATCATGACCCCCGATGCGATGATCGAGGGAAAGTACCCGCAGGCATTGCGGATTCACCATCAGCGCGCGCCGCGGCGGACCCCGGAGAATCCGGATCCGAAGGAGCCGCGGGAGTGGATCGAGTTCCGCAAGCAGTACTGCTGGGACGTTCCGGCCAAGATCGACTTCATCGGAGTCTTCGATACCGTCGGCGCCCTCGGCGTACCCGGGCTGACCTCGCTGCGGCACCGGTTCCACGATGTGAAGCTCGGGCGCAATGTCTACTGCGCGCGGCACGCGCTCGCACTCGATGAGCGGCGGCGCAACTTCGAACCGTGCCTCTGGGAAGTGCCGAACGAGCCGGATGTGCAGTACTCCCGGGACTACGACCGGGTGAAGCAGGTCTGGTTCGAGGGCGTGCACAGCGATATCGGCGGCGGCTACCAGGAATGCGGACTCTCCGACATCACGCTGCGCTGGATGATCGACCAGGCCGAGGCGGTCGGGCTCGTCTTCGACGACGACCGGCTGGAGGGGCTGTCCCAGCGGTGCGCGGCCGCGGGCGTGAAGCATATGGAATTGCACCGCTCGCTCGGCATCGCATACCGAATCCTCAACGTGCTGCGCACCATTCGCCGGCCGCGCAACCCGCGGTTCTACTGGGACTCCTGGCGGCGGCTGTACACCGACGGGGACCGCGGCGTCCGCCTGGCCTCCACCGTGCACGACGCCGCGGACTACCGGCCGACGAATCTGCGTCGCTGGCTGAAGGATAACGACGGGGTGGTGCCCGAGACGTTGATCGAGAAGACCGGCACGGTAACGGCGATGACGCCCGAGGAGCCCTCAGCGCACCAGTAGCGCCACCGGCAGCCGGGCGAAGAGCTTTTCCAATCGGGCCCGGCCCTGGAAGGTGTGGCCGGTCAGCCGATCGGTCCAATTGCCCTGCGGCAGCTCCAAAGTGGTATCGCCCCATCCGGTTTCGGTCAGGGCGAGGCTGTGTCGGGTGGCGGCCACGATCACCTCGGGTGTCTCGGCGGCCCGGCCGCGCGCATAGGCGACCAGCCTGCTCTCCTGCTCGCCGGTGGCGAACAGCGGCAGATAGGCGCCGCCGACGAAACAGTCCGGGCGTTCGCGGCGCAACCACAGCGCATAGGCGACAATCCACATCTTCGCCGCGCCGGTGGTATCCAGAGCCGGTGTGCCGGTGAGTGATTGCAGTAGTCCGGCACGGGCCGCGAAGTCCACCGGGCGTCGGTTGTCCGGATCGACGAGCGTGTCCTCCCACAGCTCGCAGCCCTGATAGATGTCGGGAATTCCGGGCCCGCACAGCTGCAGCAGTTTCTGCGACAGCGAATCCGACCAGGCGTGCGGGGCGAGTTCGTGTACTAGATCACCGATTTCGGAGCCGACCGGTCCGTCGATCACCGCATCCAGCCAACCGTGCACCTTCGCCTCGAATTCGGCATCCGGTTCCTCCCAGGAGGTGTGGACACCGGCCTCGCGAATCGCCTTCTCCGCGAAGACATGCAGTCGCTCGCGCAGTCCGGCCACCGAGGAGGCTGGACGGCCGTCGGCGGGCCAGACGCCGAACATGTTCTGCAACAGGAACAATGCCGTCGCACCGTCGGGACCGGGCGTGATTTCCTGCCAGGATTCGACAGCACGCGCCCAGGTATCCGCGGCCTGGGACAGCACTCCGATCCGGGCCCGCACATCCTCACCGCGCTTGGTGTCGTGCGTCGACAGCGTGGTCATGGTGGCGGGCCAGCGTTGTGCGCGCTCGCTATTGGACAAGTGGAATTCGTTGAGCGAGTGGCCGAATCGGGCCGGATTGCCGCCCACCTCCTGCAGCGATACCAGCCGCGCCGCCTGATAGAACATGGTGTCCTCGACGGCTTTGGCGGTGATCGCACCACAGACCTGACTGAATCGAACGCCCGCCTCGCCATCGGTCGCCAACGCCCTTACCAGCACACTCAGTGGCACCGTCAGTTCGCTGTTGCGCTTCTCCACCTCGGCGACCACCGCACCGGTCATACCCGCCAGCGGTGCGTAATCGACCCGATATACCGGCATGAAGGCCAGCACCTCGATGGTGGCATTGGTCAATGCCATGGTGTCGAAGCTTTCGGCGTGCGCATCGCGCTTGATCGCGACGACCAAGCGCCGGATCTCCGGGGCCAGAATGTTCTCCGCCACCGCGCGTTTGATCCGGTGTTCGGTTTCGCCGATCCAGGCGCGGTCGCTGCCATGCCCGGCGATTTTGCGCGACA
The DNA here is from genome assembly GCF_040674855.1 of Nocardia sp. NPDC049707. Classification (NCBI taxonomy): domain Bacteria; kingdom Bacillati; phylum Actinomycetota; class Actinomycetes; order Mycobacteriales; family Nocardiaceae; genus Nocardia; species Nocardia sp. NPDC049707. The sequence goes on from NZ_JBFANN010000036.1 coordinate 48,064, forward strand.
GTTCGGTCAGCGTCTGTTCGCCGTCGGGGTCGATCAGTACGCCGCCGTAGTCGGACAGGGCGTCGTAGCCTGTGGTGCCGTCGACCGGCAGCGTCGCGTCCAGCGGTTCGCGATTGGCGAGGATCTTTTCCACAAGTAGTAGCCGGCGCGGGCCGATGAGCCGGCGCAACTTCGTCAAATATGCTGTGGGATAAGACAATCCGTCCGGATGGTCGACCCGGACACCGTCGATCAGGTCGTGTTCGCACCACGCGGCCAGTTCGCGGTGCGTCATCTCGAAGACCTCGGGATCCTCCTGGCGCACCGCGGCCAGGCTGCTGACCGCGAAGAACCGCCGGTAGGTGCACAGCCCCGCCTTCCAGCTGACCAGCCGGTAGTGCTGCTTATCGTGGATGCGCAACGCGTTGTCGCCGTCGGTGCCCGCCGCGATCGGGAAGCGCAGATCGTGCAGTGCCAGCATCGGTTCCGAACCGGATCGGTCCACCGTCAGTGCGGCCGGATCGTTTTCGCTCTGCAGCACCGGCAGCGCCAACCGACCGCCCGCGCCATTGCCCGCACTCCAGTCGATATCGAAGAAATGCGCGAACTGCGAACCGCGGCCGTTGCGCAGCACATCCCACCACCACGGGTTCTGCCGGGGATCGGCCACGCCGACGTGGTTGGGCACCAGATCGATGATCAAACCCATACCGCGGCTGCGCACTTCGTCCGCGAGCGCCTTGAGTCCGGCCGGGCCACCGAGAGCCGCCGACACCGTGGTGGGATCGGTGACGTCGTAACCGTGCGTCGAACCGACCGCCGCGGTCAGGATCGGCGACAGGTACAGATGCGAAATGCCCAGCTGCTGTAAGTATTCCGCGATTACGCGGGCATCGGTGAAGGTCAACGCGTCGGGGCGCAGCTGGAGTCGGTAGGTGCTGCGGACCGCTGTCGGCCGGGCCGGCTTGCGGCCACGGGCGATGGGGTCGGTGTGGTGGGTCTGCATATCGGACTTGCGCGTCTCGATCTTCGGCGTCTCGGTCATCGGCGTTTCGGTTATGCGGGGCAGTGGAGGACGAGCAGACATCGGGCGGGAACGGCGATGATGCTCGCCGCAGGATAGGTGACGTCGGCGCGGCCGTCGGGTACCGAACAATCCAGCGCGACAGCCCATTCGGCACCGTAAACCGGATCGGGCAGTGCGAAGTCGAGGCCGCTGTCGTGGGCGTTGAAGCACAGCAGGAACGAATCGTCGGTAATGTGCTCGCCGCGCGGGCCGGGTTCGTTGATGCCGAGGCCGTTGAGATATACCGTCAGCGACTTGCCGAAACCGCTGTCCCAGTCGGCTGGGGTCATCTCCTCACCCGCTGGGGTGAACCAGGCGATATCGTGGGCATGATCTTTCGAACGGATCGGCCGGCCCGCCAGGAAGCGGCGGCGGCGGAATATCGGGTGCGCGGTGCGCAATGCGATCACTCGCTTGGTGAATTCGAACAGGTCCGAATTCGTGTGCCTCAGCGACCAATCCATCCAGGCCAGCGGTGAATCCTGGCAGTAGACATTGTTATTGCCCTGCTGGGTGCGGCCCATCTCGTCGCCGTGCGCGAGCATCGGGGTGCCCTGACTGAGCACCAGCGTGGCCAGCAGATTGCGACTCTGCTTGGCGCGCAGCGCGAGTATGTCTGGATCGTCGGTGGGGCCCTCCACCCCGCAGTTCCATGACCGGTTGTAGCTCTCGCCGTCGCGATTGCCCTCGCCATTGGCCGCGTTGTGCTTCTCGTTGTAGGACACCAGATCCCGCAGGGTGAAGCCGTCGTGTGCGGTGATGAAGTTGATGCTCGCGCTCGGCCTGCGCCCGGTGGCCTCGTACAGATCCGAGGAGCCGGTGAGCCGGGAGGCGAATTCGCCGAGAGTGGCGGGTTCACCGCGCCAGTAGTCGCGAACGGTGTCGCGGTACTTGCCATTCCATTCGGTCCACAGGCCGGGGAAGTTGCCGACCTGGTAGCCGCCCTCGCCGACATCCCATGGCTCCGCGATGAGCTTCACTTGACTGACTACCGGATCCTGTTGCACCAGATCGAAGAAGGTCGAGAGCCGGTCCACATCGTGCAGTTCCCGGGCCAGGGTGGCGGCGAGGTCGAAGCGGAAGCCGTCGACGTGCATATCCAGGATCCAGTAGCGCAGCGAGTCCATGATCAGCTGCAGCGTATGCGGATGGCGCACGTTCAGGCTGTTACCGGTGCCGGTGTAGTCCATATAGTGCGACGGGTCCTCGTCGGCCAGGCGGTAGTAGGCGGCATTGTCGATACCACGGAAGGCCAGGGTCGGCCCGTAATGATTGCCCTCGCCGGTATGGTTGTAGACCACATCGAGGATGACCTCGATGCCCTCGGCATGCAGTGCGCGCACCATCGCCTTGAATTCTGTCACCGCCGCGCCGCCGCGCGGGCTGGCCGCGTATTCGTTGTGCGGCGCCAAGTAGCCGAAGCTGTTGTAGCCCCAATAGTTTCGCAGGCCCTGATCCAAGAGGACACGGTCGTGCAGGAATTGGTGCACCGGCATCAGCTCGATCGCGGTAATGCCGAGTCCCTTCAGATGTTCCACGATCGCCGGATGCGCGATGCCGGCGTAGGTGCCCCGCAATTCCTCCGGAATATCCGGATGCGTCATCGTCATGCCCTTGACGTGCGCCTCGTAGATGACCGTCTCGTGGTAAGGCCGATTCGGTGGACGGTCGGCGCCCCAGTCGAAGAACGGGTTGATCACCACGCCGGTCATGGTGTGCCCCAGCGAATCCTGGCCATAGGTGTAGAGCGAGGAGTCGTTGTCGAATTCGCCGTCGAACGCCTTGCCATAGGGATCGAGCAGCAATTTACTTGGATCGCAGCGCAATCCGTGCTCGGGATCGTAGGGTCCGTGCACCCGGAAACCGTAGCGCTGGCCAGGTCCGATGGTCGGGAGATAGGCGTGCCAGACGTAGGTGTCGACCTCTTCCAGCGGCACTCTGGTTTCGGTGCCGTCCCTGGCGATAAGGCAGAGTTCGACCGTGTCGGCAACCTCGGAGAACACCGAGAAATTGGTGCCTGCGCCGTCGTAGGTCGCGCCCAGTGGGTAGGCGGTGCCCGGCCAGACACCGAGGGGTGTCACCTCACCGGTCGCTGCGTCGGGCTGAGCCATGTCAAAAACACTAGCGCCAGCCGGATCGCAGTCCGTGTGGGTGGTTGCCGCCGGGCGAGTCAGTCCTGGTCGGGGCCGGTTTCGAGCCAGCGCCGCGGGTAGCCGATCCGGGTGGCCAGCCGGGCGAGTCCGCCGATTACCGCATGCTGCAACCAGACCGGGATGCCCGCGAGGTAGCCGTCCTGGTAATCCCACAGCAATGCCAGCGCCAACGGGTTGCGTGGCATCCGTGAGCGCACGGTGGTCTTGTGCGTGGCATCGAGGTTGTGCCACAGCTGGAACATCTCCCAGTGCCGCAGCGGCGGGCGGATCTCATGCTCGAAGACGGTATCGGGCGCCTCACTCCAGAACTCGTGTACCGCGCGCGGGGGTGCGGTGAGCGAATCGCCCGGATGCACCACGATTTCCGTGCCATCGATCTTGAAGCGGAGCCGACCGTGCCGCAGGGTCCACGATTCGCTGAGCACCGGATGCCAATGCGGGCCCGCCTGCCGGTCCGCTTCCGGCAGTTGATGTTCCAGCCGCAGGTAGGGGCCGCGCTCGTCCGCGCCGCGTGCGACGAGGGTGATGCGGTGGCCGTTACGAAAGGTGAGTGTGTCGCGCATATCTCCAGATATAAAGGTATCCTTTGTAATGTGTCAACAGTTGAACCGCGCACCACGTTGTTGAAGCTGCTCGGTCAGGCGACGCACGCCTTCGAACGCGAGCTGAATCGGGAACTGCGGGCGGCGCTGCGCGACGACCTGCGCCCGGCGCACTACGCGGTGTTCCGCTACCTGGCGCCGGAGGGTTCGCGGATCAGTGCGCTGGCCGAGGAGGCGGGCATGACGCAGCAGTCGATGGGGGAATTGGTGACGCATATGGAGCGATGCGGATATGTGGAGCGGCAGGTCGACCCGGGTGATCGGCGGGCGCGGCTCGTCGTGCTGACCGCCGAGGGGCATGCGGCGCTCGGCGTGGCGGCGGCGCGGATCAGGCAGCTCGAGCGGAAGCTGGAGGCCGCTCTCGGCGAGCGCGCGTTAGCTGATCTGCGGCGATCGCTGAGCCGCGTGCACGGGGCACTGATCGACTGAATTCACCGCCCGGTCGAGGTGCGCATGCGGGTGGACTTCGACCGGGATCGTGCGCGCGCAGCTCGAGTGGTAACTTGAACACCGTTCAAGCCCCGGTTGGCCGGGCCCGTCGCGACCGCGAGGAATCCTGTGGCATTGACCCCCGACGAGATCACCGCCATCGACGCCGAACATGTCTGGCATCCCTACGGCGGCTTTCCCGCGACGACCGAACCGCTGGTGGTTTCCGGTGCTTCCGGAACCCGGCTGACCCTCGCCGACGGTCGGGAATTGGTCGACGGGATGAGTTCGTGGTGGGCCGCCATCCACGGTTATCGGCATCCGGTATTGGATGCCGCGCTGGTGGCGCAGTCGCAGCGGATGAGTCATGTGATGTTCGGCGGGCTCACCCATGAACCGGCTGCCCGATTGGCCGCGTTGCTCGTCGAGCTGACGCCCGCCGGTCTGGACAAGGTATTCCTGTGCGACTCCGGTTCGGTATCGGTCGAGGTCGCGACGAAGATGTGCCTGCAGTACTGGCGCGCGATGGGTAAGCCGGCGAAGCGGCGGCTGCTCACCTGGCGCGGCGGATATCACGGCGATACCTTCACGCCGATGAGCGTGTGCGATCCGCAGGGTGGCATGCATGCGCTGTGGACCGATGTGCTCGCGGAGCAGATCTTCGCCCCCGCGCCGCCGCGCGAATATTCGGACGAATATGTGGCCGAGTTCGAACGGCTGCTGGCCGCGCATGCCGACGAACTCGCGGCCGTCATCGTGGAGCCGGTCGTGCAGGGCGCGGGTGGGATGCGCTGGCACGATCCGCAGTATCTGACCGACCTGCGGCGCCTGAGCGACGAGTACGGAGTGCTGTTGATCTTCGATGAGATCGCGACCGGATTCGGCCGCACCGGAACGCTTTTCGCGGCCGATCATGTCGGGGTGAGTCCGGATGTGCTGTGTGTCGGCAAGTCGCTCACCGGCGGGTATCTGACCTTGGCGGCCGCTCTCTGTACCTCCCGGATCGCGGCGACCATCAGCGCGGAGCACGGCGGACTCATGCACGGCCCGACCTTCATGGGTAACCCGCTGGCGTGCGCGGTCGCGGTGGCCTCGATCGAGCTGCTGTTGCAACGGGATTGGCGCGCCGAGGTGACCCGGATCGAATCGGAACTGGAAGCCGGTCTGGCCCCGGCGCGTTCGCTGCCCGGGGTGGCGGACGTGCGGGTGCTCGGGGCGATCGGCGTTGTGCAACTCGATCATCCGGTAGATATGCGCAAGGCCACCCACGCCGCCGTCGAAGCGGGCGTCTGGCTGCGCCCCTTCCGCGATCTGATCTACACCATGCCGCCCTTTATCAGCACGACCGAGGACATCGAACGCATCACCGCCGGTATGGTCGCCGCCGCTCGGGCGTAATGCAGGAATCAGGCACGTTTGCGGGCGTTGTGCTCGCTGCCCGCACTTTCGGGGCGGTCGGTGTCGGAGACGATCTCCCAGACCCGGAAGACGTAGTGGTAGTCGTCGGCCCAGCCGCAGGCGATCAGCAGATAGGTGTCGCCGTCGCGCAGCAGGATCCGGCGACCCGGCAGTCTCGGATGCTGCGGGGTGAATGTGGGCACGAGCGAACGCAATTTGGTCAGTGCTTGCTCGCGAGTGCCGACGACCTCCGCGAGTACTCGCGGCGACCAACGCTTGTGATCACCGGAACCTGTTGTCTCTTCGACGACTATCGCCCACCGTGGCATTCGGCCCTGCTCCCTTTGGCGGAAATGCCGCGCCACCGTTGGTCGGTGGCGAACCTTCAACGATTGGTTTCCACGGTACCAGCACTCACCCCCGCACATGCGGCTTGAACGGTGTTCAAGTATGCTGCGGAGCTGTGATTACCGATCCGTTGGGCTGGCTTGACGAACGCGCTGCCGAGCGTGTGCGCGTGGGATTGCGCCGCGAGCTGCGGCCACGCGCGGCCCAGTCGCTGTCGATCGACCTCGCATCCAATGACTACCTCGGGCTGGTCCATCATCCGGAGGTGATCGAGGGCGCGATCGACGCCGTGCGACGTTGGGGTGCCGGATCGACCGGATCCCGGCTCGTCACCGGGACCACCGCCGAACACGAGCAGCTCGAGACCGAACTCGCCGAATTCGTCGGTGCCGAGGCCGGTTTGGTCTTCGCCTCCGGTTATGCCGCCAATCTCGGCGTGGTGACCGCGCTCGCCGGGCGGGATGCGCTGATCGTCTCCGATGCGGGCAGTCATGCTTCGCTGGTGGATGCCTGCCGGCTGTCGCGCTCGCGCGTAGCGATCGCCGCGCATTGCGATGTGCAGGCGGTCGAGCGGTTGCTGGCCGAGCGGACCGAGGAACGGGCACTGGTGCTTACCGATTCGGTGTTCAGCGCCGATGGTGATCTGGCGCCGCTGGCCGAGTTGCACCGGGTCACCCGGGCCAATGGTGCGGTACTGATCGTGGATGAGGCGCACGGGCTCGGTGTGCGCGGTGCGGGTGGGCGCGGGCTGGTGCACGAGGTCGGTTTGGCCCGGGAACCGGATCTCGTTGTCACCGCGACCCTGTCGAAAGCCTTTGCCGCACAGGGCGGTGTGGTGTTGGCCAGCGAGCGGGTCCGTGCACATCTGATCGATGCGGCACGCACATTCATCTTCGATACCGGGCTCGCGCCCGCCGCGGTCGGTGCGGCGCGGGCGGCGCTGCGGTTGTTGCGTCAGGAGCCCGCGATGGCGGGTCGGGTGTTGGAGCGGGCGGCCGATATCGCACGCATCGCCGGTGTGGCGGAACCGGATTCGGCGGTGGTGTCCGTGGTGCTTGGCGACGCCCAGCGTGCCCATGACGCCGCGCAAGCCTGTCGCGCGCGCGGGCTGGAGGTGGGTTGCTTCCGTCCGCCATCGGTGCCGGAGGGGACCTCGCGGCTGCGGCTCACCGCGCGGGCGAATCTGACTTCCAACGAACTCACCACCATCGCAACGGTTCTCACCGAGGTGCTCGCGCAGGCGCGTGGCTTGGTGATCGCATGAGTGTGCTGTTCGTGACCGGTACGTCGACCGATGTCGGCAAGACCGTCGTCACCGCCGCGCTCGCCGCGGCCGCGCTGGCCGCCGGTCGGTCGGTGGCCGTGTGCAAACCGGCCCAAACCGGTGTGGCGCCAGGTGAACCCGGCGATCTTGCCGAAGTCGAACGCCTCACCGGTGTGACGAGAACGCTCGAGATCGCCCGATATCCCGATCCGTTGGCGGCGGATACCGCCGCGCTTCGGTGCGGGCAGCCGCTGTTGACGCTGAGCGAAACCGCCGCTGCCATCGACTCGCTCGCCGAGGCGGATCTGACCTTGGTGGAAGGGGCGGGCGGATTGCTGGTCCGACTCGGCGAATTCACGCTGCTCGAGCTGGCGCAGAAGCTCGACGCCCCGGTGGTCGTGGTCGCGGCGGCCGGGCTCGGGACCCTCAACCACAGCGAATTGACCACGCGCGCACTGTCATCTGCCGGCGTCCGCTGTGCGGGGCTGGTGATCGGCTCCTGGCCCGATGATGCCGGGCTGGCCGAGCAGTGCAATCGCGCTGATCTGCCGCGGGTTACCGGAGTCGAATTGGTCGGGGCGGTGCCCGCGGGTGCGGGTGCGTGGGATCGTGAGCGCTTCTGCGCTGCCGCACCCAGGTGGTTCACTCCCGGTTGGGCCGTGCTGGGCCGGTAGTTCTCTGCTGAATCGGGCTCGGAACGACTATCGTTCGACCCGTGGCTTCCACTCGGATGAGCTGGCATGTGAAAGCGCCGTAGGCGAGGCGTTTGGTCCCCGATGAGCAGGTGGTTCAGCTCGTCGAATTCGAGACCGACAATTCCTCGATAACCGGCGAAATGACCATCACCATCGACCTCGTCGACGCCGACGGCGGCACCCGGATCAGCGCTGTGCACGACGGACTGCCCGAGGGCGTCCCGCCCGACCAGAACGAACTCGGCTGACGCATCTCACTCGGCAAGCTCGCCACCCTGGCCGAAACCGGCGAACTGCCCGGATAGCACCTACCGACCCCCAGCGTCCGCGTACGGCTCAATGCTGTTGGCGGGCAGTGTATTCCAGCGCTCGAGCTGTTCGCGGATCTGCTCGGGCCGACTGCCGCTATCGGGTTGCCTGGCAGCACTCGGGAACCGTACCTAGAGTGGAAAAGGTGTCGCCGTTGGACGATCGGCACCCGTCCACCGTCTCGGACTGGGACGACGCGCGACGGACGGCCCGGCTTCGGGAAACTCGTCTCGGGCACGGGTGGCAGACGTTGCGCCGTACCAGGTTGGCGCTGCTGCGGGTCGCCTTGGTATTGCTCGCTGGGCTCGTCGTGTTCGCCCAGTACTGGGTGTACGACGTCACCCCGGAACGCGATCGCCTCGCGCGCACCGAACCCGCCGTCCTGCCGATCGCCACCCCCGTGCACGATCGCGACTGGGACACCGTTGTCGTCGATATGGTCGGACTCGGCGGCCTCAATGCCAGCAATACCGCGGCCGCACTGCCCGCCCTCAGCGACATGGGCGTGGTCTGGGCCATCAAATACGACAATCAAGGTATCGACACCAAGGTGATCGCGGATCTGATCATTCGCGCCGCCGAGATGTCGGGGCTGAAGAACATCGTGCTGGTCGGACACAGTATGGGCGGGGTCATCGCGCTCGAGGTCGCGCGGCATATCCATCTGGAAAGCGATCGGCAGTTGGTGGGGGTGATCCTGGACTGCACACCGGTGGATTTGACTGCGGTGCGTCCGGAGAGTCGCGGTGCGGGCGAGGATATGGTGCGCTGGATGGGCTGGCTGCCCGGGGCACGGGAAAGCCGCACCCTGCGGTTGGCGGTCGAAACCTACGCGCGCCGTGACCGATTCGTCGATCGCGGGGCCAAGGGGTTGCCCGGGATCCGGCTCGAGCCATTGCGCGATGTCGTCGAAGAAGTGTTGCGCGAGAAGGTTTTCTCCCACGACGCGGCCAGCAACGGCCTGATCGAAACCCAGTTCCTGGCGATCGTGGCGGGCGGCGCCATCAACGATCTGCGCGCGCTGTCCCGGCCTGCCGACGGCACACCGCGCCCGGCCATCGTCTTCATCCGACCGCGCGATCCGGATAACGACCGGGTGGTGGATGTCGAGTACTCCCATCAGGTGCTCATCGAGCGGGCCGGTGGCGTCGACGGCTCACTGCTCGTCGTCATGCCGCGAAATACCGGGCACGCCAATCCGATGCAGCGCCCCGATGCCTACAACCAGATCATCGAACAGCAGATCGTGCCGTTCATCCAGCGATACCAGGAACAGGTGCGCGCGACGTCCGCGGCGGCGGCACCGCGCTGAGGAGGATGGCAGCCGGCGGGGGTGGGTGAACACAGTTGGAATCAACCTAAGACAAACCGTATGCGTGCCGGTTTCGTATTGATTCAATCACCGCATGTTCCGACCACGTACGTTCCTGACCGGCCTGCGCGGGCGCACAATTGCCGCATTGCTCGCTGCGGCGACCGTTGCGAGCCTGGGTATAACCGGCTGCGCGAGCGACAATGAGCCGGTCGGTAAAACCGACGCGCCGCTGCCAACCGAAATCCCCGCCGGCACCACACTTGTACTCGCCGACCAGCTGGAGCGGTTCAAGTCGGTACTCCAGTTCTCCGGCGAGCTGGACAAGCTGCCGTTCAAGGTAGAGTTCGCCAATTTCATCGGCGGTCCGGCCATTCTGGAGGCATTCCGGGCGGGCGCCGCGGATGTCGCGACCGTCGGCGATGTTCCGCCGATTCATGCGCAGATCGCCGGGCAGGACGTGCCGATCATCGCGGCTCACCAATCCAATCCCCATGCGCTGAAACTCGCGGTGGCTCCGGGTAAGACGGTCAGCACCCTGGCCGATCTGAAGGGAAAGAAGATCGCCTATGCGGAGGGCACCGCGCAACAGGCCGCGGTGCTGCGGGCTCTCGATAAGGCCGGGTTGAAAACCACTGACGTACAACTGGTTCGGTTGCAGATCGGGGAATTCTTGGATGCGGTGCGCACCGGTCAGGTCGATATCGCTCCGCTCGTCGAACCGTATATCACTCGGTTGCTGCGCACCCCGGGTGCTGCACTGATCCCGGATTCGGAGACCACCGGGATCTATGGCGGTGTCAACTATCTTTACGCGCGCCGCGTCGCGGTGACCGATCCGGCCAAGGCGGCCGCGACAAGGGCAGTGGTCGCTGCCTATATTCGCGCTTACCAATGGGTCAATACCCATCAGGAGGAGTGGGCGCGCAGGTATTACGTCGAGAACCAGAAGGTCAGCGCCGATGATGCCAAGCGCATTGTCGATTCGCTCGGCACGTACGTCTTCCCGCATCTGGATCAGCAGCTCATCGATCGCCAGCAGGTCACCATCGACGCGATCGACAAGGCGGGCGAATTGCCCAAGAAGGTGCGCGCAGCGGACGGTTTCGATCTGCGCTTCGACGCCGTCGTCAGCCAGGCCGTCACCGAGAGCGGCGCCGCATTCGAACCGAAGGCGAAATAGCAATGGCCACAGTGAATATCGGCGTACTCGGCCGGATCGGACAAAGTTCGCGCACCACCGCGGAGCCGGTATTGCCCCGTCGCAAGTCGACTCGGCCCCGGCTCGGACCGGGCCGCCCGATTCCGCTCGCTATCGCCATCGGGCCCGCGTTGCTGATCGCGGCATGGGTGATCGGATCCGCCACGGGCGCACTCGATGAGCAGACCCTGCCCGCGCCGTGGACGGTCGCCGAGACCGCGCGCGATCTGCTGGCCGACGGTAGGTTGCAGTCCAATCTGCTTACTTCGCTGAAGCGCGCGGCCTGGGGGCTCGGGCTCGGCGTGGTGATCGGTGTTGTGCTCGCCTTGATCGCCGGGTTGAGCCGGGTCGGTGAAGCGCTGGTGGACGGGCCCATTCAGATCAAACGCTCGATTCCGACGCTGGCACTGATCCCGCTGTTCATCGTGTGGTTCGGCATCGGTGAGGAAATGAAGCTCATCGTCATCACCACCAGTGTCGCGATTCCGATCTACATCAATACCCACGCGCAATTGCGCGGCATCGACAGCCAGTATGTGGAATTGGCTGCGACGGTGGGACTTTCGCGGTGGGGTTTCATTCGACGGATCGCCCTGCCCGGTTCACTGCCCGGATTCTTCACCGGGTTGCGGCTGGCGGTGACGATTTCCTGGCTGGCGTTGGTCGTGGTCGAACAGGTGAATGCCACCAGCGGCATCGGCTATTTGATGACACAAGCGCGAACTTACGGACAGATCGACGTCATCGTGGTCGGCTTGGTGATCTATGGCCTGCTCGGACTGTTCGGTGATCTCGCCGTGCGCGCGACGGAACGGAGGGCGCTGTCATGGCGGCAGACGATCGCGGACTGAATGTGGTGCGAATTCGCGGGCTGCGTAGGGGTTTCGGCGATCGCGTGGTGTTGCACGGCATCGATCTCGATATCGCGCGCGGTGAATTCGTCGCCCTGCTCGGACGCAGTGGCTCGGGCAAGAGCACGCTGTTGCGCGCACTGGCCGAGCTGGATCGTGATGTGCTCGGCTCGGGCGAGTCCCGGGTGCCGACGGAACGTGCGGTGGTGTTCCAGGATTCGCGGCTGCTGCCGTGGAATCGGGTGCTGGACAATGTGACTCTCGGCTTGAAAGGGGCAGATGCCGCCGAGCGCGGTCGCACCGCGCTGGCCGAGGTAGGGCTCGCGGGGCGGGAAAAGGCGTGGCCGAAGGAGCTTTCCGGAGGTGAGAAGCAGCGCGTCGCCCTGGCGCGATCGTTGGTGCGGGAGCCGGAGTTGCTGCTGGCCGATGAGCCCTTCGGGGCGCTGGATGCGCTCACCCGCATCAAGATGCATGTGCTGCTGCTGGAGCTGTGCGCCAGGCATAAGCCGGCCGTCTTGCTGGTGACCCACGATGTCGATGAAGCGATACTGCTCGCCGACCGCGTGCTCGTACTCGACGAGGGGCGCATCGCCGTCGATCAGCGCATCGATCTGGAACGTCCACGCCGCCACATCGATCCGGACTTCCACCGCCTGCGCGAACTGCTGCTTTCCAGCCTCGGCGTCGATGTCGGGGCGCTATCCGATGAGAAGAAGGCCTCATGACACGCCAACTCAGCCTCAATGCGTTCATCTACCCCGCCGGACATCACGAGGCGGCCTGGCGGCATCCGCAGAGCCGACCCGACCGGATCTACGATGTCGCCTACTATCAGGAGATCGGCCGCACCGCCGAAGCCGCGAAACTCGATGCGGTGTTCTTCGCCGACGGGCCCGCATTGCGCACCGATGTCGAACACAATGCCGCCTCCGGTCTGGAACCGATCACACTGCTCACCGCGATCGCGACGGCCACAACCCATCTCGGGCTGATCGCCACCGCGTCCACTACCTACTACGAGCCATACAACCTGGCCAGGCTGTTCTCCACGCTGGACCACATCTCCGGCGGCCGGGCGGGCTGGAACATCGTCACCACCGGAACCGACCTCGCCGCAGCGAATTTCGGGCTCGACAAACATCCCGACCACACGACCCGGTACGCGCGGGCACGGGAATTCGTCGATGCGGTCGTCGCGCTGTGGGACAGCTGGGAGGACGATGCCATCCTGCTGGACCAGGAGGCCGGCATCTACGCCGATCCGGATAAGATCCACCCGATCGATTTCGTCGGCGAATACCTCAGTGTGCGTGGTCCGTTCAATGCGCCGCGCACCCCGCAGGGGCATCCGGTACTCGTCCAGGCCGGCGCTTCGAATGACGGACGGGCGTTCGCGGGCCGCTACGCTGAGGCGATCTTCACCGCGCATCAGAGCTTGGCGGATGCGCAGGCTTTCTATGCCGATATCAAGGGCAAGGCCGTCGAATTCGGCCGGGACGCCGAGCAGATCAAGATCCTGCCCGGTATCAGTCCGTTCATCGGTGCTACCGAAGCGGCGGCCAAACAGTTGGAGCGGGAATTCAACGAGCTCACGGTGCCCGAATACGGGCTGAAGCAGTTGGAGGCCATCGCGGGGCAGAGCCTGCGGCAGTTGCCGCTGGATGAATCGGTGCCGCTCGAATTGTTCAGCGACGCGGGCGATGTCACCGATAACGACCGCAGCCGTCGGCAGGTCGTCGCGGGGATTGTGCGGCGGGAACGGCCCACCGTGCGCGGGCTGCTGCACCGTCTCGCCGGTGCCCGCGGACATCGAGTCTTCGCCGGTACGCCGGAGCAGGTCGCGGACACCATCGAGGAATGGTTCCGCAATGGCGCCGCCGACGGTTTCAACGTGATGCCGCCCTACTACCCGGGTGGTCTGGAGGTCTTCGCCGAGCAGGTCGTCCCGATCCTGCAGCGGCGCGGCCTGTTCCGCACCGAATACACCGGAACCACGCTGCGTGACCACTTCGGTCTGGTGCGACCGGAGAGCCGGTATGCCCGGCGACCGGCGCTCGCGCCGTGAGCACCTGCACCGGCCCGTATCGAGCCCGGCGAAATGACCGCTCGCACCTGGACGAGGTGAGCGACCGGGTTTCCTTCCGCCGCCGAAACCACACGCCCGACCACGTCGGATGACCCCGCCGCTTCGGCAGGACCGGCGGGATCGGAGATGGGCATCGGGACGTTCCTTCCAGGTGTGCGTCGACGCGGGATTCAGCGTGCGCGGGTGCCGAGCAGGTGCCGCACACCGCCGACGAACAGCTGCAGACCGAAATCGAAACGTGCTGTCGCGTCCGGGGTTTCGTTCAGTGGTGAGGCGTCCTCGGTCAGCGCGCCGGCCGAATCCATTTGCATTCTGGACTGTTCGTCCACCGTTTGCCCGAGCACGTAGTACAGCAGCGTGTACGCCGCGAGTTCCGCTTCCGGCCGTGGCATTCCGCCGCGGATCGCCGCGCCCGCGAGTCGTTCCCGGCCCTTGCTCGTGGTGAGTCGGGAAGCGTAGGTCGCCGAGACCAATTCGGCGCCGTCGCGATAGGCGAGTAGGCAACCGCGCAGCCGATGCGCCAATTCGCTGATCTGGGCCGACCAGTCCTCCGCCTCGACCGGATCCTCCATCGGGGCCAAGATCCGGTCGGCCACCGCACCGAGCAGCGCCTGTTTATTGGGGAAGTGCCAGTACAGCGCCCCCGGCTGGACCTGGAGTGAACCGGCTAGCCTGCGCATGGTCAGGTCGGCGAGACCGTACTGGTCGAGTATGGCGATGGCGCCGTCGACCACGTCCGCGCGATGCAGCTGCACGGTGTTTCCTTCCGCTGTATTCGATGCGGCATTCCCGGGGGCCCTCCGTGGCAACGCTCGCTGCCGCCTCCAGGCCCGTCGCTTATGCCGCGCGTGTTTTGACTCACTGCTACCGCTACCCTAGCCTGAACACCGTTCAAGTTGCACGGCCACCTCGGCCGGACGAAGGGATTCGTGCAGTGACCCAGGCACCCGTCCACACCGATATTCTGGCGACCGCCCGCGAGCAGGTGCTCGAGCGCGGCAAAGGCCTGACCCAGGAGCAGACCCTCGAGGTGTTACGGCTCGGCGACGACCGGCTGGAGGAACTGCTCGCCCTCGCGCACGAGGTGCGCATGAAGTGGTGCGGTCCCGAGGTCGAGGTCGAGGGCATCATCAGCCTCAAGACCGGCGGCTGCCCCGAGGACTGCCACTTCTGCTCGCAGTCGGGTCTGTTCCAGTCGCCCGTGCGTGCCGCCTGGCTCGATATCCCCAGCCTGGTCGAGGCCGCCAAGCAGACCGCCAAGACCGGCGCCACCGAATTCTGCATCGTCGCGGCCGTGCGTGGTCCGGACGAGCGGCTGATGGCGCAGGTCGCAGCCGGTGTCGAGGCCATCCGCAACGAGGTCGACATCCAGGTCGCGTGTTCGCTCGGCATGCTCACCCAGGAACAGGTCGACCAGCTCGCCGCCATGGGTGTGCACCGCTACAACCACAACCTCGAGACCTCCCGTTCGCACTTCCCGAATGTCGTCACCACGCACACCTGGGAAGAGCGCTGGGACACCCTGCGCATGGTGCGCGAGGCCGGTATGGAGGTCTGCTGCGGCGGCATCCTCGGCATGGGCGAAACCTTGGAGCAGCGTGCGGAATTCGCGGCCAACCTGGCCGAACTCGAACCCGACGAGGTGCCGCTGAACTTCCTCAACCCGCGTCCCGGCACCCCGTTCGGCGACCTCGAGGTGCTACCCGCCGCCGACGCACTGCGCGCCGTGGCAGCATTCCGGCTCGCGCTGCCGCGCACCATTCTGCGTTTCGCGGGCGGTCGCGAGATCACCCTCGGCGACCTCGGCGCCAAGCAGGGCATACTCGGTGGTATCAATGCCGTCATCGTCGGCAACTATCTGACCACCCTCGGTCGGCCCGCCGAGTCGGATCTGGATCTGCTCGGCGAGCTGAAGATGCCGATCAAGGCGCTCAACGAAACACTGTGATCCGGCTGCCGAATACTGAGTACGCAAGCATCACGAAAGAGGCTGGTGCCATGAGTACTGTCATGGATATGAACGAGCGCTACAACCCGTTCACCGGCAAACGCATCGTGCCGGGTCTCGACGATCCGGTCCCGGCCGCCGCGGCGCTGGGGCTGGAACCGCCGCGCTTCTGCGAGCAGTGTGGCCGCCGCATGATCGTGCAGGTCAGCCCCGACGGCTGGTGGGCGAAATGCTCGCGGCACGGGGTACTGGATTCGAAGAATCTGGAACATCGCTAGTGGTGACCGAATACGGCGACGTCAGCGGGCCGGCCGGATCGGCTCGGCTGGTTGGTGTGCGGCGTGAGCTGCGGGCGGCCGCGCTGATCGCGGTCGGGGTGGTGCTGCTCAGCGTGCTCGGCGGTGTGGTGTGGGCGTTCGTGGCGCCCTCCGAGCAGTATCTCGTGGTCAAGGCGCGCGCCGGTGCGGTACCGGCCAAGGGCGCGGCATTGACCGGCGAGAGTGTGCACCAGTTCGACGCGCTGGCAATCTTTGTCTGTATCGGTGCGGTGCTGGGTGTGCTGACGGCCATCGGGGTGTGGCGTTGGCGTCGCGCGCGCGGACCGCTGCTGCAATGGGGACTGCTGATCGGTTCCGGCGCAGGTGCTTACGTGATGGCCAAGGTCGGCGAGCAGATCATGCAATGGCAGCATCCGATGCCGTACGATCCCTCGGTCGGCCAGATCGTGCGGCTGCCGGTCGAGGTCGGCAGTTGGCTGGCGCTGATCGTGCAACCACTGTTCGCCTCGCTGATCATGCTGTTCCTCGCGGCGCTCAGTCCGACAGAGGATCTCGGCACCGGATTCAGCGGACCGTTCGGCGATGCGCGTCCATACTCCACTGCGGCAAGCGGATTCGCGACCGTCCACAGTGCCGATCCGTACCGTGACGCCGCGAACGGCGGGCCGGTGCCCTACGGTGTTCCCTACGGCGGCTTCGGACCGCCTGGTTCGGATGGCGCTCGCTAACGTTATCCGAACCGTTGCCCACGCGGCGGTACAGACGTACCGGGACGGCCTAGAATTGTGGGACACGCTGTGCGTTCAGAGAGGAACGGATCATGGCGTTCGTCGGTAGCGGACCGGTGGTCGAGGAACTCGACGCGCAATTCTGGCGGGTCGTCGAGCCGCTCGTCTATCACGGTGCGACAGCAGAATTCGTCATCCCTGCGGGCTTCCGCACCGACTTCGCATCGGTGCCAAGGGCTCTGGTCTGGCTGGTGCCGCGATACGGCGTCTACACCCGTGCCGCCATCCTGCACGACTACCTGCGCAGCTCGAATGTGGTGAGTACGGCCGACGCCGACGGCATCTTCCGGCGCTGTCTGCGTGAGTTCCGGGTCTCGGTACCGCGCCGCTACATGATGTGGGCCGCAGTGCGTTTGGACAGTCGCCTTCGTGGCGCGAATCTCGGTGATATCGCACTGGTCGTACTCATCGCCATCCCATCGTCGGTATTCCTCACGATCCCGGTGACCGTGGTGACGGTATTCCTGCTTTTGTTCTGGTTGGTGGAGTTGGTGTTCTGGGTGTTCGCGCGGCTCGGCCGCCGAACCGGCGCGCCGCCGCCCCAGCCGCGGCTGAGAACGGCTTGAACACGGCCGCCCGAGCAGGTCGAACAATCCGGTCCAGAACTCCTTTCAGCTGCCCTAACCGCATGGTTGTTGCCCTGATCGACGAAGTCTCGTTTCCCGGCCCGTCCTGATCTCATTGCACGCCGAGGGATGTCGTTCCTGCCATCGGAAAGTGCAGGAGGACAGCTGGATTCGGGCCATCGGGAACCGTGGCTGCGACCATCCCGCGAACTGGCGAAACCACTTGCCGCAGCTGCCGTATCGGCGGCCCTGTGAGCAATTCGGGTTCGTTGGCGTTCATGACTCCCGGAAAATCGCTGGCCGCATGTGGCGCCTCGTCGATACCGTTGTTGCGCACGTTGAGCCGAGGATGGGAAGGAGGTGGCGATGAGCGAGGATATGTTGATCAGGCATGGGCAGTGGGTGCTGGTTCCGGAGGCCGGGGAGTGGGAACGGGCTGGTCTGGCGGCGTGGCGGCGGCGGG
The DNA here is from genome assembly GCF_040674855.1 of Nocardia sp. NPDC049707. Lineage (NCBI taxonomy): Bacteria > Bacillati > Actinomycetota > Actinomycetes > Mycobacteriales > Nocardiaceae > Nocardia > Nocardia sp. NPDC049707. Next base: position 65,800 of record NZ_JBFANN010000036.1, read on the forward strand.
ATGCTTTGCGGCGGTCCAATGCCGCGCAGCCGGTTCCCAGTGCGCGGCGGTATCGGCGGAAGGTGAAACATAAAGGGCGGGAGCGGGATTGAGGTTGCTTCCGATGGTCGTGATCGACCCCGTTTCGCGTGCGAAGGCATGTGAAGGCGGGGTTTTTGTTGTTCGCGGGGTTGCTCGAGTCCAGTTCCGGTCCACCGAACCGCCAGCTCCTTCCGGTCCGGATAACTCGTAATCGACTGTGTGACGTGGCCAGGCGATTGCGGGGAGGTCAGGTCGGTGGGCGCAGCGCGGCGAATTCGTCGGTGACCCGGAGCTCGGAGTCGGTGAACCGATAGACCGCCGCGGGGCGTCCACCTGTCCGGCCGGGGGATGCGGTCGCGCCGGTCGGCGTGATCACCTTGCGGCGCGTAAGAACTCGCTGCAGATTCGTGGTGTCGACCTCGTACCCCAGTGCGGCGCAATAAATTTCGCGCAGCGTGGACATAGTGAACCGCTCCGGTGCCAGTGCGAAGGCGATATTGGTGTAGGACAGCTTCGCGGCGAGCCGGGTGCGTGCGTGTTCGACGACCGTGCCGTGATCGAACGACATGCGCGGCAGCTGGGAAACCGGATGCCATGACGTGTCCGAGGGCAGTTGCGGGTCCGCGGTCAGCGGCACCAGACCCAGATAGGCCGAGGCGATCCGGCGCGGTGCGGGCACCCGGTCCGGATTGCTGAATACCGACAGCTGCTCCAGATGCGCCAGCTCGCGCACATCGACCTTCTCGGCGAGCTGGCGGCGGGCCGAGACATTGAGGTCCTCGTCGTCGCGCAGTCGTCCGCCGGGGAGCGACCAGGTGCCCTTCTGTGGGTCGAGTGCGCGCTCCCACAACAGCACCGCGAGTTCACTCCGCTGACCGGGCGGACATGGTCGTATCAGCTCATCTGTCCTGCGCACAGGGCTGCTACCTGCGGTGATTTCGGTGGGGAAGCGCCGAACCTGGAACACCGCGGTAAGCGTTTCGTGGATGGTGTTACTATGGGGCACGTTTTCGATTATAAGTCGAAAACCTGGTTTGGTGCGAATCGGCCGGCATGCGAATAGGCACAAGGGCCGAGCGTACGAGGAGAGGAGCCATCCATGGCGACGACGGGTGTGAAGCTGGCGCCCCCGCTGATGGGGCAGGTATTCGACGGTCCGACCGGATTCGCCGGTGTCGAGGCCACACCGGAGTGGGCGGCCGAGGTCAAGCGCCTCGCCAGGGAGCGCAACGCGACGATTCTCGCGCACAACTACCAGTTGCCCGCGATCCAAGACGTGGCCGACCACGTCGGCGACTCGCTGGCGCTGTCCCGCATCGCGGCCGAGGCGCCCGAGGACACCATCGTCTTCTGCGGTGTGCACTTCATGGCCGAGACGGCCAAGATCCTGAGCCCCGAGAAGACCGTGCTCATTCCGGACCAGCGGGCGGGCTGCTCCCTGGCCGATTCCATCACCGCCGACGAATTGCGAGCCTGGAAGGCCGAATTCCCGAATGCGGTGGTCGTCTCCTACGTGAACACCACCGCCGCGGTGAAGGCGCTCACCGATATCTGCTGCACCTCATCGAATGCCGTCGATGTTGTTGCCTCCATCGATCCGGACCGCGAGGTGCTGTTCCTGCCGGATCAGTTCCTCGGCGCGCACGTCAAGCGGGTCACCGGCCGCGAGAACATGCAGATCTGGGCGGGCGAATGCCACGTACACGCGGGGATCAACGGTGACGAACTGACCGAGCAGGCCCGCACCCACCCAGATGCCGAACTGTTCGTGCACCCCGAATGCGGCTGCGCCACTTCGGCCTTGTACCTCGCGGGCGAGGGCTCGTTCCCGGCCGACCGGGTGCACATTCTGTCGACCGGCGGGATGATCGATGCCGCCAAGGCCGCGAAGTCGAATCAGGTCCTGGTCGCGACCGAGGTCGGCATGCTGCACCAGCTGCGAAAGGCCGCCCCCGGCATCGACTTCCAGGCCGTGAACGATCGTGCGTCCTGCAAGTACATGAAGATGATCACCCCCGCGGCACTGCTCCGCTCGCTCGTGGAGAACACCGACGAGGTGCACGTCGACCTGGAAACCGCCGCGTTGGCTCGCAATTCGGTGCAGCGCATGATCGAAATCGGCAACCCGGGCGGCGGTGAATGAACCGCTGCGATCGGAGCGCGACGTGCGCGCTCGTCCGGAGTGGCGGTGCGGAATGACCGCTGCGCCGCGGATCGACTGGGAAGCCGCCGCCGATCTGATCGTTATCGGTGGCGGTGTCGCCGGGTTGACCGCGGCACGGACGGCATCGCTGCGCGGTCTGCGGGTGCTCATCCTCAGCAAGGGCGGCCCCACAGATACCGCGACCCAGTACGCCCAGGGCGGTATCGCAGTCGTTGCGCCGCATGAGGATTCGGTGGAATCACATGTGCGCGACACGGTCGAGGCCGGTGTCGGACTGTGTGACGAGGCGGCGGTGCGGTCGATCGTCGAAGGCGGTCAGGCCGCGGTCGCCGCACTGACCGACCTGGGCGCGGTCTTCGATCTCGCGCGGGACGGCCAGATTTCGCGAACCCGCGAGGGCGGGCACAGCACGCGACGGATCATCCATGCCGGCGGTGACGCCACCGGCGCCGAGGTGCAGCGTGCGCTGAATGCGGCCGGGTTGCCGATCCTGTTCGGTGCCGCGGCGCTGGAAGTCGTCACCGGGCGGACCGGCGTGCAGGGTGTGATCGCGGTGTCCGAGAACGGATTCGGGGTCGTGCACGCGCCGGCGGTGCTGCTGGCCACCGGCGGGCTCGGTCAGCTGTACGCGCTGAGCACGAATCCGCCGGGTGCCACCGCCGACGGCATCGCGCTCGCGCTGTGGGCCGGTGCGACGGTGGCCGACCTCGAATTCGTGCAATTCCATCCGACGGTGCTCTACACCCCGGGTGGACTGGGCAGGCGGCCGTTGATCAGCGAGGCGGTCCGCGGCGAAGGCGCAACATTGGTTGATTCCGAAGGACATTCGGTGACCGCGGGTGTGCACCCGCGTGGTGATCTGGCACCGCGCGATGTGGTGTCGCGTGCGATCGCCGCACGGATGCGCGCACTCGGTACCGACCATGTCTACCTCGACGCCCGAGCGATCGACCACTTCCCGCAACGTTTTCCGACGATCACCGCATCCTGCCTGGCCGCCGGGATCGATCCGCATACCGATCTCATTCCGGTCGCCCCCGCGGCGCACTATCAATGTGGCGGGGTCGTGACCGACACCCACGGCCGGACCGCGGTTCCCGGTCTGTACGCTGCGGGTGAGGTGGCGCGCACCGGACTGCACGGTGCCAACCGGCTGGCCTCCAACAGTCTGCTCGAGGGGCTGGTGGTCGGTGAGCGGGCCGGGGTGGCCGCCGCCGAACGTCTCGGCGAGGAAGCACACGTGACGGACGTGTCCTTCCATACCATTCCGCGCGCGGCCCGAGCGTTGGTCCAGCAGTCGATGACATCGCATGCCTCTGTGGTCCGCGATGCCGCCGGGCTGGCGGAGGCGGCCGTGCGGTTACGGGATGGGGTGTCGCACTGTGCGGCAAGTCGCTTGCGTGCCGAGTTGACCAGTGCCAGCCAGCGATTCGCGAACGAACTTTCGGTAGTGAGCGACATTTCGGCGCGGGACAGCGCACCGAGCGGTAACGACACCGCAGACCTCAACGCCGCGGCCGCGGCACAACGCATCACCGAATTCGAGGACGCCGCCCTCACCCTCACCGCCCAAGTGCTGCTGCTCGCCGCGGCAGCCCGCACCGAAAGCCGCGGCTCCCACACCCGCTCCGACCACCCGACCCCCGACGACCACCAATGCCACAGCCGCACGGTACGTCTGGGCCCAGAAGGTCACCCCGTCCCAGCCCCGGACGGTCTCGACCTCACCACCTGGACTCAGGACGCCATCCCCAACGCCTCATGATCGAGAACAGGGAATTTCCGCGAATGCTGCGGGTAGTAAGACAAGGAGTGCACTGATGGGACTGGATACCGGCCTGGATCGTGACGAGGTGCTGGCCCTGATTCGCACCGCGCTGGACGAGGATCTGCGCTATGGCCCGGATATCACCACGGCGGCAACGGTTCCCGCCGATGCGGCGGTGAAGGCATCGGTGGTGTCGCGCCAGCCGGGCACGGTGGCCGGGCTCGATGTCGGCCTGCTCGTGCTCGACGAGGTGATCGGTGCGGGCACTTACGAAATCACCGATCGGGTCGCCGACGGCACCCGGGTCGAGCCGGGCCGGTCCGTGCTCGAGCTGGTCGCGCCGACCCGCGGCCTGCTCACCGCCGAACGCACCATGCTCAATCTCGTCTGTCACCTGTCCGGCATCGCGACCGCGACTGCCGCGTGGGTCGACGCGGTCGCCGGCACCAACTGCCGCATTCGCGACAGCCGTAAAACCCTGCCCGGCCTACGTGCCCTACAGAAGTACGCGATCCGCGTCGGCGGTGGCGTCAATCACCGGATGGGTCTCGGCGATGCCGCCCTCATCAAGGACAACCACGTGGTGGCCGCCGGTTCGGTGGTCGCGGCCCTGCGTGCCGTCCGCGAGCTGGCCCCCGATATCGCCTGTGAGGTCGAAGTGGACAGCCTCGAACAACTCGACGCCGTCCTGGCCGAAAACGTCGAACTGGTCCTGCTCGACAACTTCCCCCTGTGGCAGACCCAGGCCGCCGTCCAACGCCGCGATGCCCAGGCCCCCACCACCAAACTCGAATCCTCCGGCGGCCTGACCCTCGCCGACGCCGCCGACTACGCTCGCACCGGCGTCGATTACCTGGCCATCGGCGCCCTGACCCACTCCGTCCGTGTCCTCGACCTCGGCCTGGACATGTAGCAGCGACCTGTCAGGCGGTGAGTTCCCGTTCCAACGGAGTCCGGAAGCGTGGGATGGCGCGAACTCCGCCGTACCAGGTGGCGGTGCGGTCGACTTCGGCTTCGATGAGCGATTCGGCCTCGGCGCCGATATCCTCCAGGAGGCGATAGACGATTTCGCCGTCCTTGCGTTGGGCCCAGCCACCGACTATGCGGCCGTTCCACCATATGGTGGGGCCGACGTTGCCATTGCGGTCGAACAGCATCGGTGCGTGCGAGCCGAGGTACCAGTCGCGCGACTGCCAGCCCATGGGGGTGGGGTCGAGGGCAGGGAGTAGCGCGGTCCAGGGTTCGGGCTCATGGGTCGGGTCCTGGTCGTCGGCGAGTAGCAGGCCGGTGGTGCCGTCGAGATCGACCTCCACCACGTCGAGTTGGGCGAGCGCCTTGCGGACTTCGGTGAGGGTCCAGCCGGTCCACCACTTGATATCGGTGATCGGGGCGGGGCCGAAGGCGTAGAGCCACTGTCGGACGAGTTCGGCGCGGGCCGCATCGGCGGACATGGCCGCAACACCTTGCGGCAGCCAGGTTTCCGTCGGCGCCCAGCTGTATTGGCTGCTCGTCCAACTGCCGTTCGGCCGACCGCGCACGATGCGCCCCTCGGTGCCGAGAATCACGAGCACCCAGGTGGTAATGCTGGTGGGGCGCGAATATGCCTTGTCCGGAGCGGGATTTACCTGCGTGCGCAGCCGGGGCACGTCCTTGCTCAGCTGCGCGCCGGTCGCCGCACCGCGCGCCAAAAGCGCCCTGTGCGTTTCGTCTTCGATATCGGCGAGCCATGCGCGCACATCCCCGTCGATGACACCGGCCTGCTCGATGAATCTGCGGTAGGTGCGACGTTGCTTCTCCGCCAACGCATCCGCGCACGACGCCTGCAATACCGGCAGCAATTCGACCGGTGCGACGAACATGGTGCGCCGCATCGCGAGCAGGCGCAGCAGCGTCCGATCGTCGTACAGGGCCTGCTCGACATGTGTGGGCTCGGCGCTGCGACTGCGCGCGCCCACCGACAGGTACACCGTCGCGGGATCGGTCGCATGCAGTACCACGAGGGAGCGGACGATATCGGCAACATCATCGGTGCGGCACGCCGACGTGAGCCGATGTCGTCGCGCGAGCCGGGCCCGCCGCTCTGCGGTATCAATCGAACGCATATGCGAATAGTAGCGGGCCGATGCAGAACCGCCGCGGATCCTCCCGTGCCGCCTGGCACGCCTACCGCACCGCCTCGATCTCGGTCTGATCGAAATTCCCGTCCGCATTGCCGATCATGATGATGCCGATCCGCACGACCGCATGCGCCTCGGTCGGCTTACCCGCGGCCTTGCTGATCTGCCGCAGCGCATATGCTCGTTCGCCCCGAACGCGGGGTCGCCGACCAGCCGGTTGCAGTTGTCTTCGAACAGGTTGCGCAGCTCGTCGGTCGGGATGTTCTGCGGCACCGGATCGGAGCCGATGAGTCCGGCCACCCGCATCCGCTCGCCGGATCGATGGTGCCGTCGGCCGCTGGGACGAGCACGCAGATGCTCATGCTCGTATCCCGGAACGTGCCGCCACGCAGCTTGTTCTTCACACCGCCGAATTACGCAGGCTGCCAGGCACGCACCAGATCGAGTAGTCCGGGAAATCTCGCGTCGAGATCCTCGATCCGCACCCGGCTGCGGCGTTCCAGCCCGAACTGCCGCTGACGGGTGACGCCGGCCTCCCGCAGCACTCGGAAATGGTGTGTCAGTGTCGATTTCGGCCGATCGACATCGAACCAGCCGCAGGAGCGATCGGTCTCGGGGGATTCGAGCAGCAGTTTTTGCACCATGGTCAGCCGCAGTGGATCGCTGAGCACGCCGAGCACATCCTCGAGCCGCAGCTGGGCACGCGCCGGCTCGGGCAGTGTGGTCGCGACGGTGTCGGTCGATGGCATCGGGTCTCCTGCGGATCGGTTAATTCTTGGTTCGACTTCTATCGTACTAAATGTTAAGTTCGACTCCCATCGTACAAGTACGAGAAATTTCGAACCATGGAGGTTGGGATGATGGCGCTCGCGGTGAAACCGGAACCCGAGGCGCGACGCGACGGTGCGGTGTGGCTGGCGGCCTGGCCGGTGCTCGCGGTCTTCGTGCTCTCGAATGCGCCCACCCCGATCTATGTCGTGTGGCAGCACCGGTTGGGCTTCTCCTCGGGCACATTGACCGCCGTGTTCGCCTGCTACATCGCTGGATTGCTCGGCGCACTGCTGGTCGCGGGCGTGGTCTCGGACCGCACCGGCCGCAAGCCAGTGCTCCTGCCCGCGGTGCTCCTCGCAATGCTCGCCTGCGTCCTGTTCGCCACCGCGAATTCGGTTGCGATACTGATGATCGCGCGCCTGCTTACCGGAATAGCGGTCGGCGCGGCGGTTTCGGCCGGGATGGCGACGGTGACCGATATCGGCGGCCCGGAGCGCAAACGCCTTGCCGCACTTGCGGCCTCATCGGCCATGGTGCTCGGTGCGGGCTTCGGTCCGTTGCTGGCGGGTCTGCTGTCACAGTTGGTTCCCGGCCCGACCGTCACCATCTTTATAGTCGAAATGGTCCTGCTCGCTACGGCTTTCGTGGTCGTAGCACGGCTTGATCTGCCCAAGGGGGCGCGCAGACGCGGCCCTTGGATCCGCATCCCCGCTGTCGCGACCGGTGGCCGTACGGCTGTACGGCTCGGCATCGCGGTATTCGCGCCGGGCATTACCGCGACATCGTTCGTGCTCTCGCTCGGTCCCTCGCTGCTGTCGAACCTGTTGGGCGCCACCAACCGAGTGCTCGCGGGCGGACTGGCCTTCGTCATGTTCCTCGGCGCCACCGGCATCCAATTCGCGGTGCGGCGGCTGCGCCTGCGCACGATCCTGCTCGGTGGCACGGCAGCCACCCTGCTGAGCATGATTACCCTGGTCGCGGCGCTGCGGCTGTCGTCGATCGCGTTCTTCGCCGCCGCCGCGATCCTCGCGGGCATCGGTCAGGGCATGGGCCAGTTCGGCGGTCTCACGGCCATCAGCGCGAGCGTGCCCGCCGATCGGCTCGCCGAGGCCAATGCAGCCCAGAATGTCGGCGGTTATCTGCCCGCCGCCGTGCTCCCGCTGTCGGCCGGATTCCTCAGTGACGCAATCGGTCTGCCAGCGGGTGCGACGACCTTCGCGGGCATTGTCGGTGCGGCCGCGATGCTCGGCGCGGTATTCGTCGCGACTCACCCCGTCACAGCGACCGGACGGCGATAGTCACATGTCATCATTCCAGGATGAGACACCTGCTGCTGGCGCTCGGCTGTGCGCTGTTCGCCGCGGTGTCGACGACTAGCCTTGTCGCGTCGCCCGTATCGGCCGAACCGGACTGCGCGGTCCACATGGACGTCCGGATGGTGAGCCTGATGGTGGACGGCGAGGAGGCCACCGGCCGCATATATGAACCGTATCGCTGTGCGGCGGGCGATCTGACGCCGCGCGACCTGGTCGTCGCGGTCCACGGCCACAACGGCAGCTCCGCCGACTTCGCCGAATATCTGACCTCGATCGCCCGCCGCACCGCGACCCCGATCCTGTCCATGGACGCCCGCAGCGCGATCAGCGTCTGGCGCACCGGTGACTGGAATCTGTGGGCGGGCTGGCGCGATATTGTCACCGCCACCCAGTGGTACCAGAACGAGCATCCGACCATCGGCCGCACCGTGCTGTGGGGCTGGAGTCAGGGCGGCACCATGAGCGGACTCGCGGCAGCGTACGCTCCGCACGGACTTTTCGACTACTGGGTCGACAATTACGGTCCCGCCGATGATTTCAGCATGTGGGTCGCCGCGGCGGGCATCGATCCAGCACTGCCCGCCCAGATCGAACGCGATGCGGGCGACTGCGTCCCAACGGTCTGTCCGCTGGCGTATGCCCAACGTTCGCCCGCTCTGCTTGCCGCTCGGATGAGCGTCAAACGCGCCTTTCTCATCCACGGCACGGCCGACGATGTGGTGCCGTACCCGGCGACCTTGGAAATGCGGGCCGGACTGCTCGCCGCGGGTAAGCCCACCTCGATGTACACGATCGTCACCGGCCGCGACCTGTACGGCGCCGTGGTCCCCGGCGATCACAGCATCGGTCCCGCGTACTTCGAGGGCGGCTGCGTGGTCGAGCGCCTGCTGCTCGGCACGGAACCCGTCGACGGACCCGACCGCGACTATCTGGTCGACGTCGCCCGCGGCATCGTGACCGCCCCACCGGCCCCGCCGAACGCCAAATGCGCGGCCTAGGGAACACCTGTCGATGCGGTGTGGTTCATTGGGGCAGAACCGGACACTAGGAGAGGTGCAATGAAGCCGAATGATCCCGCGTACCACTGGAACGGCGCGGAATTGGACCTCGACGCGTACCTGGCTCGCATCGGCTACAGCGGCGACCGCACCCCGACGCCGGCCACCCTGCGCGCGCTCGTCTACGCACACACCACCACGATCCCGTTCGAGAATCTGGAGTCCATTCTCGGCCGCCCGGTGCCGCTGGATCTGGAATCGTTGCAGGACAAGATGATCCGGCACCAGCGCGGCGGCTATTGCTATGAGAACGTCGGCCTGTTCGCCGCCGCGCTGGAACGGCTCGGCTTCGGGGTGACCGGACTCAGCGGCCGGGTCACCATGGGGGTATCCGACGGTCTGCGCCCGGCCACCCACGCCCTGCTGCGCGTCACCACCAGCGATGACGATCGCGTCTGGATCTGCGATGTCGGTTTCGGCTCCGGACCGCTCGCGCCCTATGAACTGGTCGAGGGCGGCGAATTCGCGCTCGGCGACTGGCGGTTCCGGCTCGAGCGCGGCACCGGTGAACTCGACAGCGACCGGTGGGTGCTGCACCAGTTCGGCCGCGACGGCTGGATCGACCGCTACACCTTCACGCTGAACCCGCAGTACCGCATCGATTTCGCGGTCGGCAACCACTTCGTGTCCACCGCGCCGCGGTCGCCGTTCACCACCCGGCCGTTCGTACAGCGCTTCCTCCCGGACGTCCACCACGTCCTGGACGGCCTCACCCTCATCACCGAGTATCCGAACGGCTCCAGCGAAACCCGCGAGCTCGAACCCGCCGAACTTCCGAAAATCCTCGCCGAGGTCTTCGATATCGAGCTCTCCGAACCCGACGCCATCGCCCTCGCTCGAGGTCCCTGGCTCGCCTGAAACAGCTCCGTGTCGGCTACCCGGGCTGATCACTATCGGCCATTAGAGTCGGCTAGGTGCGTTCATACCGGAATCTTCTCGTTCTGTTCGCAGCCTCCGCGATGGCCCTGGGTTGCAGCTCGGGGCCGGACCAGCCCGACACTGTCGCCGGGCAGTTCGCCGCTGCGCTCAGCCGGGACGATATCGCCGCGGCCGCCGCACTCACCGACGATCCGACCAAGGCGTCGGATGCGCTGGGCAAGCTCTACGACGGGCTCGGCAAGAACGTGGAATTCGAGGTCCGCAAAGTGGACAAGAACTCCTTCACCCTCGCCGCCACCTGGAAGTTCGGCAAGGACGGCAAGAACGCGTGGAGCTACACCACCACCGGTTCCGCCGGCGAATCCGGCGGCGGCTGGAAGATCAAATGGGATCCCGATGCCATCGCACCCGGTCTCGCGCTCGGCCCGCTGAGCTATGCGAACACCTATCCGAAGCCGGCGCGCGTTCTGGACGCATCGGGCGGTGAGTTGATGACCGAGCAGGTCGTCACCCTGGTGAACGTTGCCCCCGGTGCCGACACCGCCGCGCTCGCAGCCCTGCTCGCACCGGTCGCCGCGGATATCACCGCACAGTCGTTGCAATCGGACCTGGCTGCGGCACAGGGCAAGCCGATCATTGCAGTCACCCTGCGCGACACCGATATCGCCCCGATCCAGACGGCGTTGGCCGCGGTTGCGGGTGTCACTCTCACGCCGCAGACCCGCCTGCTCGCCACCGATAAATCCCTCGCGTCACCCGTGCTGTCCGGCCTGGCCGATCTGTGGCAGAGCTCCGCCGACGCAGCGGCGGGCTGGGCGGTGCGGGCGCAGACCGCCGACGGCACCGAACGCGTCGCCGGTCAGGATCCGAAACCCACCGCGGATATCGTGACCACCCTCGACACAGATCTGCTGCGCTACGCGGAGAGCGCATTGATGCCGATCACCCAGCCCGCCGCTATCGTCGCACTGCAACCCTCCACCGGGAAGGTGCTCGCCGTCGCGCAGAACGCGGCCGCCGACGCCCAGGGACCGATCGCGCTCACCGGCCTGTATCCACCCGGTTCGACCTTCAAGACCGTCACGGTCTCCGCCGCACTGCAATCCGGCGCGGTGACGCCCGACACCGTGCTGCCGTGCCCGGCCACCGCCAATATCGAGGGCCGTAGCATCCCCAACGATAACAACTTCGACCTCGGCAATGTCGCGCTGCACACCGCCTTCGCCCAGTCGTGCAACACCACCATGGGCCAACTCGCGGCGAATCTCGCACCGAACGGACTGACCGATGCCGCAGCGCAACTCGGCCTCGGCATCGACTTCGTCACACCCGGGCTGACCACCGTCACCGGCAAGGTGCCGACCGCGGACTCTCCGGCGCTGCGGGTGGAGTCCGGTATCGGCCAGGGCAAGGTGACGGCCTCACCGTTCGGGATGGCGCTGGTCGCCGCATCCATCGCGCGCGGATCGCTGCCGCTGCCGATGGTCGTCAACGGGCAGCCCGGTGTCGCCGACCGCACCCCGGCGCCGCTCCCGCCGGCCACCGATGAGCAGCTGAAAACCATGATGCGCGAAACCATTACCGGCGGCACTGCCACCGCGCTGCGCGACATTTCGGGCCTGATCGGCAAGACGGGCACCGCCGAGTACATCGATGACAAGCACGCGCACGGCTGGTTCGTCGGCATCGACGGTGACCTGGCCTTCGCCGTCTTGGTCAGCGATGCGAACAGTTCGGGGCCGGCCGTGCAGGCCGCGGGTCGTATGCTGCGTTCGGGTCGATGAGCGACACCTGAATCCGCACGGCATGAGCATTCGGCGCGGTGTGGGCGGCGAATATACCCCCGCAGCCGTGTGCCGAGGATTGCCCCCCGCTACACTCGTCGGCGGAACGCGTTGATGGTCAATACGCGTGATGTCACGATTTCGAGAAGGTTCGGAGTAGGCGCCATCGATACCGGTCAATTGATCGCGGAGCACTACCGCCTGGTCGAGCGGATTGGTAGCGGCGGCACAGGTGTGGTTTGGCGTGCCATCGACGAACGCCTGCAGCGCTCGGTCGCGGTGAAGCAGATCCATATCAAGCCGAGCCTGCCCGAAGCCGAGCGCGATGTGGTGCGTCAGCGGGCGATCCGCGAGGCCCGCAATGCGGCGCGCTTCCAGCATCCGAACGCGATTGTGGTCTTCGATATCACCGAGCACAACGGCGATCCGTGCCTGGTGATGGAGTATATGAAGTCGAAGAGTCTGGCGGGCGTGATCTCCGCGCAGGGCATGCTGCCGCTGACCCAGGTCGCGCGGATCGGCGAACAGGTCGCCGCGGCGCTCATCGCCGCGCATCACGCCGGAATCGTGCACCGCGATGTCAAACCGGGCAATATCCTGCTCGACGACACCGGCACCGTGAAGATCACCGACTTCGGCATCTCCCGCGCCACCGGTGACGTCACCCTCACCGAGACGGGTCTGATCTGCGGGACCGCGGCGTATCTCGCACCGGAGGTCGCGCGCGGCTCCGACCCGACGCCCGCCGCCGACGTATTCGCCTTGGGCGCAACGCTTTTCCACGCACTGGAGGGTGAACCGCCGTACGGTGCCAGCGCCAATCCACTCGCCGTGCTCTACGCCGCGGCGAACGGCCAGGTGAGCGAACCGCGGAATGCGGGCCCCGCGACCGACTTCCTGCTGGATCTGCTGAGCCCGGAACCCGCGGACCGGCCGACCATGCGTGCGGCTCGCGAATATCTTTCCGCACTCTCCGATCCCGGTTCCGGACCGGTGCCCGCCGGATTCGTGCCCGCCAGTGAGGCTTTCGGTCGCCACGGCGAATCCGCGACCCGTGCGCTGCGCCCGCCCGCGAATCCGATGCCGGAACATCAGCCGACCGCGCGGCAGCCACGTCCAGCGCCGCCGCCGCGAAATTCCGTCCGCCCCAATAACTCCGGTGGTGCGTCGCATCCGGGAACCGCATCGCATCCCAGAACCGCGGCACATCCGCAGACGGCCACACAGCCGCGCCCGGCGCCGCGCAAGTCCGGTGGTAAGCGCAAGGCAGTACTGGTCGGCGCGACCATCGGCGCGGTGGTGGCCGTCGTGGCCATCCTGATCGGTGTGCTGAATCAGTCGGGCGGCAATACGCCGGCGGTGCAAGCGAGTCCGCCCGCATCGTCTGCGTCGTCGGGTGCGACCAGTTCCACGGCTGCCGCGGGCCCGGTGGGCCGGACGAAGAGCGTTGGCCAGGCCGACGTACGGAAATCCATTGATCAAGTAGTGGACTTCTACAACAACCTTTCCCGTCTCAGGGTCGCCGATGCATGGAAACAGTTGACCCCTGCTGCCCAGCAGGTCTACGGCAGCCAACAAGCCTTCCAGGACTACTGGACGCAGAATCGAGTCATGGACTTCAACACCGTTGGTGCGGCCGGTGGCGGTATAGGTACCAACCCAGACGGTTCGGTGGACATCGATGTGGCCAGCGTGACCTATGGGAGCCAGAACAGGTCGGTGACGCTTCGGTTGATCAACCCCGGCAGCGGGTCTCCGCTAATTGACAGCGACACCCATTAACGCGAGTGTCTAGATTCGGCCAGGGTGCCAGCCGGACATCGTGATGTGGTGAGCTGACCGGATCGTCGCTGATAGTGACTGATGCCGGCGCGATATTGATGTCGGCGCCGCCAGGTGGAGTGGTGCCGGCGATGGCCGAGGGGCTCGCCGACCAGTAGGACGTCGTCGCCACGGACATCCTGATAGGGCGACTCGAGCCAGCGGTGGACGAGGATCCTCGCCGAACCGATGATCATCGAGCGCCTCGCCACGGCCTGACACCCGCCTGCGCTGGGTCCGTATCCGGACCGGGGCCGGCGGCGGTACTCCGCGACACATCCGGCGACCGCCGCGGATAACGGGTGGCACCGGACCGATAGGCTGGTAGCTGGAGCGGAGCGGAGAATACCGACCGCTCGGCGTCGGGCACGGCGTCCATGGATCAGGACAGACAGGATCGCAGACCTCATGACATCCCGCATCGAGCTCGCCCGCGTCGATCTGCGCGGCCGTACTCCCTCCGCCGCCGAGCTGCGCACCGCGCTGCCGCGCGGGGGAGTCGACGTGGACTCGGTGCTACATCAGGTGCGACCGGTGGTGGAGGCGATCCGGGACCGCGGGGTCGCGGCGGCGCTGGAGTTCAGCGAGCAGTTCGACGGCGTGATTCCGGCCAGCGTGCGGGTCGCGGCGGCTGAACTCGATGCCGCGTTGGAGAAGCTGGATCCGGCCGTCCGTACCGCACTCGAGGTCGCGATTGAACGGACCCGCACCGTGCACGCCGACCAGCGACGCACCGATACCACCACCGAGGTCGTGCCCGGTGGCACGGTCACCGAGCGGTGGGTGCCGGTAGAGCGGGTGGGGCTCTATGTGCCCGGCGGCAATGCCGTCTACCCGTCGAGCGTCGTGATGAATGTGGTGCCCGCGCAGGCCGCCGGTGTCGACTCGCTGGTGGTTGCCTCACCGCCGCAGGTGCAGTTCGGCGGGTTGCCGCACCCGACCATCCTGGCGGCCGCGAAGCTGCTCGGGGTCGAGGAAGTGTGGGCTGTCGGTGGTGCGCAGGCCGTCGCGTTGCTGTCCTACGGCGGTATCGATACCGATGGCGCGCAGCTCGAGCCGGTCGACCTGATCACCGGTCCCGGCAATATCTTCGTGACCGCCGCCAAGCGCCTGTGCCGCGGCCTGGTTGGCATCGATGCCGAGGCCGGCCCCACCGAAATCGCGATCCTGGCTGATGCCACCGCCGATCCGGTGCACGTCGCCGCCGATCTGATCAGTCAGGCCGAACATGATGTGCTCGCGGCCAGCGTGCTGGTTACCGATAGCGTCGAACTCGCCGATGCGGTGGACGCCGCGCTCACCACTCAGATGACGGTGGTCAAACACGCGCATCGGGTACGGGAGGCTTTGTTCGGCAAGCAGTCCGGCACCGTGCTCGTCGACGATATCGAGCAGGGCCTGCGGGTGGTGAACGCCTACGCCGCCGAACACCTGGAGATCCAGACCGCTGATGCACCGGGCGTCGCGGCCCGCGTGCGCAGTGCCGGCGCGATCTTCGTCGGTCCGTACGCCCCGGTCAGCCTGGGCGACTACTGCGCGGGCTCCAATCACGTACTACCGACGGCGGGTTGCGCGCGCCACTCCTCGGGCCTGAGCGTGCAGACCTTCCTGCGCGGTATCCACGTTGTCGAATACACTCGGGCCGCACTCGAAGATGTCGCCGGTCACGTGGTGGCCCTGGCCAATGCCGAGGACCTGCCCGCACATGGCCAGGCCGTACAAGCACGATTCGAGGCACTGGCATGAATCCCGAGATCACCGTGCCCGGCTCCGACATCAGCCTGGACGATTTGCCGTTGCGCGCGAATCTGCGCGGTAAAAAGCCTTACGGCGCACCGCAATTGACGGTGCCAGTGCAACTCAACACCAATGAGAACCCGCACCCGCCGAGCCGGGCCCTCGTCGACGACGTCGCCGAATCCATTCGCGCCGCGGCCACCGACCTGCACCGTTACCCGGACCGTGACGCCGTCGCGCTGCGCACCGACCTGGCCGAATACCTGACCCACCAAACCGGCGTCGCGGTGCATACCGCGAATGTCTGGGCGGCCAACGGCTCCAACGAAATCCTGCAGCAGCTGCTGCAGGCCTTCGGCGGACCCGGCCGCAGCGCACTGGGTTTCGTGCCGTCGTACTCGATGCACCCGATCATCTCCGAGGGCATCGATACCGAATGGGTCGAGGCGAAGCGCAATGCCGACTTCTCCCTCGATATCGACTACGCACTCACCGTCATCGCCGAGCGCCGACCCGATGTGGTCTTCGTGACCAGACCCAATAACCCAACCGGGCACAGCATTCCGCTGGCCGACCTGGCCAGGATCCTGGCCGCCGCACCGGGAATCGTGGTCGTCGACGAGGCATACGGCGAATTTTCCGCCGAGCCGAGCGCGATCGCCCTGATCGACCGGTATCCGACGAAACTCGTGGTCAGCCGCACCATGAGCAAGGCCTTCGCCTTCGCGGGCGGCCGACTCGGTTATCTGGTGGCCGCTCCCGCGGTGATCGACGCGATGCTGCTGGTGCGGTTGCCGTATCACCTGTCGGTGGTCACCCAGGCCGCCGCCCGCGCGGCCCTGCGCCACGCCGATGAAACCCTCGCCAGTGTCGCCGAACTGGCGGCACAGCGGGACCGCGTCGCGGAAGCATTGGGCGCCATCGGTTTCGAGGTGATCCCCAGTGATGCCAACTTCCTGCTCTTCGGTCGTTTCACCGACGCCCCGCGCGCCTGGCAGCACTATCTGGACCGCGGCGTGCTGATCCGCGATGTCGGCATCACAGGATATCTGCGCGTCACCATCGGTCTCGCCGCCGAGAACGACGAATTCCTGCGCGTCAGTGCCACCTTGGCCGACACCGGCCTCACCATTCGATGAATCCGCCTGTGGAGGAAGTAACGATGAATCGCACCGCGCGGGTGGAGCGCGTCACCAAGGAATCGAATATCGTCGTCGAACTGGACTTGGACGGCACCGGCAAGACCGATATCGCCACTGGTGTCCCGTTCTACGACCACATGCTGACCGCGCTCGGCGCACACGCCAGCTTCGATCTGACGGTGCGCGCCGAGGGGGATATCGAGATCGAGGCGCATCACACCGTCGAGGACACCGCCATCGTCTTGGGCCAGGCGCTGGGGAAGGCACTGGGCGACAAGTCCGGCATCCGTCGTTTCGGTGATGCGTTCATTCCGATGGACGAGACGATGGCGCATGCCGCGGTGGATGTATCCGGCCGCCCGTACTGCGTGCACACCGGCGAACCCGATCACCTGCTGCACACGGTGATTCCCGGTTCCGGACCCGGCGCACCGTATTCCACCGTGCTCAACCGGCACGTATTCGAATCGATCGCGCTGAACGCCCGCATCGCCCTGCACGTGCGGGTGCTGTACGGCCGTGACCAGCACCACATTACCGAGGCCGAATTCAAGGCGGTGGCGCGGGCATTGCGCGCCGCCGTCGAACTGGATCCGCGGGTGAGCGGTGTCCCGTCGACGAAGGGGACACTGTGACAACCAAATCCGTCGCTCTGCTCGACTACGGCTCCGGCAACCTGCATTCCGCATATCGCGCGCTGATCCGCGCGGGTGCGAATGTCGAGGTGACCGCGGATGCTGGGATCGCGCTGGCCGCCGATGGGCTCGTCGTGCCCGGCGTCGGTGCCTTCGCCGCGTGCATGGCCGGACTGCGCGAAGTGAAAGGGGAACGCATCATCGGTCAGCGGCTGGCCGGCGGTCGCCCGGTGCTCGGTATCTGTGTCGGCATGCAGATCCTGTTCGAGCGTGGGGTGGAGTTCGGTGTGGAAACCGAAGGATGCGCGGAATGGCCGGGTGTGGTCGAGCGGCTGTCCGCGCCTGTGCTCCCGCACATGGGTTGGAACACCGTGTCCGCTCCGTCCGACAGTGTTCTGTTCGCTGGAATGGCCAGCGATACCCGTTTCTATTTCGTGCATTCCTATGCCGCGCAGACCTGGGACCTGCCACCGAGTGAACACTTCGCCGCGCCGAAACTCACCTGGGCCGAACACGGCGTCCCATTTCTGGCGGCCGTCGAGAACGGGCCGCTGTCGGCGACGCAGTTTCATCCCGAAAAGTCCGGTGATGCGGGCGCACAGTTGCTCCGCAATTGGGTGAACTCGCTGTAAACACCCGCTGGCCAGGCGATTTGACATCATGCACGCCGGTAAGTAACTTTATCCAAGTCAGAGCGACACGGACACCGACCCGGAGCCGAATGGCCTGGGAAACGAGGTAGGACGAGGAGCGCCTGACGATCACACTAGCTCGAACGGATCCTGATTTTGTTTCAGGAGACGGCTGAGCTAAGCTTCATCAAGTTGCCTCACTGAAGCCCCGGATTTATGTCGGAGTGAATGTGTGTGCGTGTGTTCTTTGAGAACTCAATAGTGTGTCGATGAATGTCAGTGCCAAATATTTTTGGTTCCGGCCTCTCATACCCCCCGTGTGTTGGGGTCGGGCATTTAGTCAGCAATTATTTTTGCTGGCGTTTGATTTGCTGGGTTTTCGGACTCTAGTTACAGATATTTCTGATTCACTCCTTTGGGGTGTTTCGTGAGTCTTCAACGGAGAGTTTGATCCTGGCTCAGGACGAACGCTGGCGGCGTGCTTAACACATGCAAGTCGAGCGGTAAGGCCCTTCGGGGTACACGAGCGGCGAACGGGTGAGTAACACGTGGGTGATCTGCCCTGTACTTCGGGATAAGCTTGGGAAACTGGGTCTAATACCGGATATGACCATGGGATGCATGTCTTGTGGTGGAAAGATTTATCGGTGCAGGATGGGCC